>JAZNXZ010000064.1:0-11100 GCA_045594165.1 Candidatus Scatosoma sp. | reverse complement strand
ATCCGTCAGGCGGTTCTTCTTTTGCATTGATTTCCGCACAATAACCTTTCGAACTATGCGTTAATCTTGTTTCTTTTTCAGCAACAGTACGGCACATGCACCAAGGAGTACCATACCGCAAGCCATACCGCCGATTACGCCGCCGCAGCCTTTCTTCTTGCCGCCGTCGTCTGCCGTTTCAATCTTAAAAGTTTCTTCGCCGTTCGAACAAATAACCTTTTTCGCAGCTATGGAAAAATTCCAATTGTTTCCTTTTGTAATATTATTCCATTGTTCCTTAGTTCCGTTAAATTTTACAGTCGCTAAACTGCCGCATCCAGAGAACGCCTGCGCACCGATACTGGTGACACTCTCGGGGATTACGATTTCCGGCAAGCCAGCACATCCAAAGAATGCAAAAGAACCAATGCTCGTGATACCCTCGGGGATGACCACACTTGTCAATTTATCGTATTCATAGAACGCATAATCAGCGATACTCGTTACGGAATCAGGAATAATCAACTCAGTTACAAGCTCATCATTTACATACAAGTTACTTGCACGACACAACGGGTTAGCAAAACTATCGCCAAAGGATATATTACACCAAGCCGCCATATCCGTGATGTATACATTCGTCAAGCTTTCACATCCAGAGAACGCATAACCACCGATACTCGTGACACTGTCACCGATGGACACGCTCGTCATACTTCCACAATTATAGAACGCATAGTCGCCGATACTCGTTACCTTCTCGGGAATGATGATTTTCGATAAATTAATGCAATTATTGAATGCGTTGCTACCAATACTCGTTACACTCTCAGGAATTACAATTTCCGTTAAAGTATCACACCAAGCGAACGCATAATCACCGATAGTCGTTACACCGTCGGGGATTGTAAACGAAGTATCCGTTTTGCCTCTTACGTATTGTACCAACGTTGTCCCGTCTTTTGTATACAAGTTCCCGTCTACATCTTTATATGCCGTATTGTTTTCATCTACCGCAATATTTGTTAAGTTCTCGCAGCCAGAAAACGCTCTAAGACCAATAGTCTTCACGCTGCTAGGGATTACGATTTCCGTTAAACCATTGCAACCGTAGAAAATATACTTACCTATACTCGTTAACTGACTGTTTTCACCGATCGCTACCGTCGTTAAAGCGCTGCAGTTATGGAACGCAAAATCACCTATACTCTTTAACTGGCTGTTTTCACTAATCGTTACCGTTGTTAAATTGTTACAATTAGAGAATACACTAACGCCTATTTTCGTTAATTGCGTATTATCACCAAACGTTGCCGTCGTTAAACTATTGCAACCATAGAACGCATAATCTTTAACACTCTTTACATCGTCAGGAAGTATTAATTGCGTTACAAGTTCGTTATTCAAATACAAATTCTTTGCATAATACAACGGATTTGCATAACAGTTAACAAACGAAATATTACACCAAGCCGATATATCTTCGATATATGCACCTATTAAACTGGTGCAACCGGAGAACGCAGCAGAACCGATACTCGTGATGCTCTTGGGGATTACAATTTCCGGTAAACTGGTACAATCAGCGAACGCAGAATTACCGATTTTCGTGACGCTCTCGGGAATTACGACCTCAATTAAACCAGTGCACCCAGAGAACAAAGAATTACTGATACTCGTGATACTCTCGGGGATGATAAATTCCTTCAAGGTAGTGCAACCAGCGAACGCAGAAGAACCGATGCTCGTGACACTCAAGGGAATGATGATTCCAGGTAAACTAGTACAACTAGAGAATGCCTCCTTACCAATACTCTTAACGCTATCGGGAATGGTGACTTCGATTAAACCACTGCACCCAGAGAACAACGAATCACTGATACTCGTGATACTCTCAGGGATGACAAATTCTTTCATACTGATACATGCCGCAAAAGCAGAAGAACCGATTTTCGTAACGCTCAGAGGAATGACAATTTCCGGTAAACTGCTGCAACCAGAGAACGCAGCAGAACCGATACTCGTAACACTCTCAGGAATGACGACTTCTGTTAAACCACTGCACGCAGAGAACAAAGCATTACTGATACTCGTGATACTCTCGGGGATGATAAATTTCTTAAAACTAGTGCAAGCAGAGAAAGCAGCTTCACCAATTTCCGTGACACTCAAGGGAATGACGATTCCCGGCAAGCTACTACAATTCTTGAATGCCTCCGCACCAATACTCGTAACACTCTCGGGAATGGTGACTTCTGTTAAACCACTGCAACCAAAGAACACAGCATTACTGATACTCGTGATGCTATCGGGAATAATAAATTTCCTTAAACTAGTACAACTAGAGAACGCTTTCTCACCGATACTCGTAACGCTCTCGGGAATGGCGATTTCCGGTAAACTGCTACAACCAGAGAACGCATCCTTGCCAATACTCGTAACACTCTCGGGGATGGTGACTTCTCTTAAACTACTACAATCCTTGAACACCTCCGCACCAATACTCGTGATGCTCTCGGGGATGATAAATTTCCATAAACTTGTACAAGCAGAGAACGCAGAAGAACCGATATTCGTAACACTCTCGGGAATGACAATTTCCGACAAACTACTACAATTCTTGAATGCCTCCGCACCAATACTCGTAACACTCTCGGGAATGATGACTTCTCTTAAATTACTACAACTAGAGAACACGGAATTATCAATACTCGTGACACCATCGGGGATTACAATTTTCGTCAAGTTACTGCAATTAAAGAACGCAGACTCACCGATTCTTGTGACGCCATCGGGGATTGCAAACGACGTATCCGCTTTGCCAATCGCATATTGTATCAAAACCGTTCCCTTTTTATTATATAAGTTCCCGTCTATTGATTTATAGTGCGTATTATTTTTATCTACCGTAATTTCCGTCAACCTATTGCATCCAGAGAACGCCCCCACAGCAATGCTCGTGACTGAATCGGGAATGACGACTTTTCTTAAACTATTGCAGCCAGCGAACGTAAAAAGATCAATGCTATCGCCAGAATTAATGACCACCGTTTGCAGATTTGTTTGGGGGATTTTAGAAAGCGCCATTACGGGGCAGGTCACAATCGTCAAGCTATCGCAACCAGAGAACGCCCCCACAGCGATGCTCGTGACTGAATCGGGGATTACAATTTCCGTCAAGTTACTGCCATTTTTGAACGCAGAATCAGTAATACTCTTAACCGCATATGCCGTGCCTTTATATGTAACGTTTTGAGGAATATTAGCCTTCGCAATATTTTTCGGCTGTTTTACCACCGTTGCTACGCCGTCTTTTAATGCATAGCGCACCCCGTCGACCAACGTATAAATATATCCGTCGTCTGCCACGGCGTTATCGTCACAATCCCAAACTACAGGATTTTTATAACTGTTCCAAGACTCAACCCAATCACTCGGCTTGCTTTCCGCCTCGCAATATATCGTTAAAGCATCACAATTAAAGAACGCAGAATCACCAATACTCGCGACGCTGTTAGAAATAACGATTTCCGACAAACTGCCGCAACCAGAGAACGCCTCCTTACCAATACTCGTAACGCTATCGGGAATGACAATTTCCGGCAAATTACTGCAACCAAAGAACGCATTATCACCAATGCTCGTTACACTGTCGGGAATGACAATATCAATTAAACTAGTGTAACCAGAGAACACAGAAGCATCGATACCTGTGACTGGTACACCCTCGTAGACGGACTCTATGACAACTTCCGTCGCCACACCGTTATAATCCGCTACGGTTGCGTACGTGCCGTCTTCCGATATTTTGTATTCGACGCCTGTTTTCACCGCTTTATTGTCACCACACGCTACCACGCCGGTACACAACGTCAAGCAGCCCAATACCGCCAATACCTTTAACAATTTGCCTTTCATAAAAGCCTCCAAAGAATTTTGTAAAATAAAAAGTGTCACTCTACAAAAGGAAACGACACCTGTAAAAATGCCCTTTTTACTTTGCCGCGACACAATTTAATTACAATCACTAAAGCTGTTTACAACAAGAAAAGATACACTCCTACCAAAGAAGTATATGCCTCAGTGACTTTTATTAAATTATGCTGCAATCATATTTTATCACTCTTTCAATGTTTTGTCAATAGTTTTGAAGAAAAAAAAAGCGGATTGCCCCGCTTTTTTCAAACTTTTTCAATTTTTTACGCTTTCGCTTTTTCCAGCAACTCTGCCACAGCGACTTTCAGCTCTTCCAGCTTCGCCTTTGCCGCCTGTTCGTCCTTTGCCTTAATCGAATAATAAATTTTGAGTTTCGGCTCCGTACCGCTAGGACGTACGCAGATGAACGAGCCGCCCGAAAGTTCGTAATACACGCAGTTGCATTTAGGAATATCCATTGTACTGACCGCACCGTCCGCAGCTGTGCGTTTTGCCGCGCTGTAATCGCGTACGGCGTCCACCGCCAAGCCTGCAAATTCGGCTACTTTCAGCGTTTTTAGACCGTCCACGACCGCGTTCATTTCTTTCATGGCATTCAAACCCGAATACTGCACGGAGACATTCAAATCAAGCACGTATCCGTACTTTGCGTAGATTTCCTGCAAACGCGCAAATACTGTTTTGCCGATATACGTATAGTAACAAACCATTTCCGCGCAGAGCATCGATGCTACGACCGCGTCCTTATCCCTTGCGTGCGTACCGCGCAAATATCCGCACGATTCTTCAAAACCGAAGATATAGGTGTGTTTATTGTCGCGTTCCCACTGTTTGATTTTTTCGCCGATAAACTTAAAGCCGACGGGCGTTTCGTACAAGGTCACGCCGTAATCGTCGCAAAGCGCCTTCGTCATACCCGTCGTAACGAACGATTTTACCACCGCCGCATTTTTCGGCATTGCGTTGTCTTCCGCAAGACGCGTCAAGATATAATCAAGCAACAAAATACCCACTTGGTTACCCGAAAGCGCCACGAAATCGCCCTGTTCGTTCTTCAGCGCAACACCAAGACGGTCGGAGTCGGGATCTGTACCAAACACCACGTCCGCGTTGATTTTGTTGGCAAGAGCGATACCCATGGACAGGGTTTCCTTAAATTCGGGATTGGGTACTTTTACCGTGGAAAACTCGGTATCTTTCGTGGTTTGTTCTTGCACGACCGTCGTGTTGATACCAAGCTTTTTCAAAATCGCCGTAACAGGCTTATAACCGCTACCGTGTACGGGCGTATAGACGAGTTTGAGATTTGCACCGCACTTTTCCACCGCCTCTTTCGACAGCGTAAGACGGGACAGCTCTTCGATATAATCTTCATCCAATTTTGCAGGTACGGGTAAAATCAACGGACTGTTTTCGTCACTCTGCACGGACAGATAGTCCGTCTTATTGATATAATCCACGACGATCGCCGTATCCTCGGGGGACATCTGCGCGCCGTCCTCTCCGTAGACTTTGTAGCCGTTATATTCCTTGGGGTTATGACTCGCCGTGATCATAACGCCTGCGATCGTTTTAAGATACCGTACCGCATACGAGAGCATAGGAACGGGATGCACGTCGTCGAAAAGGTACGCTTTGATACCGTTTTCCGCCAAAACAGCCGCCGTCGCCTTTGCAAATTCTTCCGATTTTCTGCGCGTATCAAAGGCAATGGCAACGCCACGCTCCATCGCTGGTGCACCAAGGCTCTTTACCCATTCTGCAAGCCCCTGCGTCGCGCGTTTTACCGTGTACACATTCATCATATTCATGCCGTAGCCGATCACGCCACGCATGCCTGCCGTACCAAATTCCAGCTCGCCACCGAAACGGTATTCTATATCCTTTTCGTTATCCGCAATCGCGGTCAATTCCGCCCTGCCTTCTTCGTTTAAGTGCGGGCTGTCCAGCCATTCGCGGTAGTTTTTTTTGTAATCCATAACACCCTCCATGTCGGTTATTATATTTATTATAACATGCCTTTCAAAAATTGTCAATGGGCAAAAAAGAAAAACTCCCTCGTTTTTTGAGGGAGTTTTCGTCGATTTTTCAGTTGTGAAAAGATTTTTACAAACTCGTCAACGTTTCCATGACGTAATCGCCGAACTGCTGACAGGTAGCACCTGTATCTCTGCCCGTAATCACGTATTTCTTTTCTTCAAACGAACAAATATCGAGCGCGCGTTCCAACTTATCCGCACGGTCCTGCAAACCGATATGCGACAGGAGCATTACGCAAGCGCGGAGCATGGAACAAGGGTCTGCGTACTGACCTCTGCCTTCAGTAATCATACGGGGCACAGAGCCGTGAATTGCCTCGAACATGGCGTATTTTTTACCGATATTTGCGCAGCCTGCCGTACCGACGCCGCCTTGGAATTCCGCCGCTTCGTCCGAAATAATATCGCCGTACAGGTTGGGCAAAAGCAACACTTTGAAATCACGGCGGCGCTTCTTATCCACGAGTTTCGCCGTCATGATATCCGCGTACCATTCGTCCGTGATAATATCGGGATACAAGTTCCCAACCTTATGGCAATCTTCCAAGAAGTTGCCGTCCGTCGTCTTGATAACGTTTGCTTTTGTTACGAGCGACACGCGGTTCAAGCCGTTTTTGTGCGCGTAATCGTACGCAAGACGGGCGATTCTGTCCGAGCCTTGCTTGGTCGTGACCGTGAAATCCACCGCCAAATCTTCCGTGATATTAAAGCCGGACGAGCCGATTGCGTAACCGCCCTCGGTATTTTCACGGAAAATCGTCCAGTTGATACCCTCTTCAGGCACTTTTACGGGACGGATATTCGCAAACAGGTCGAGCGCCTTACGCATTGCAACGTTTGCCGATTCGATATTGGGCATACCGCTCCCCTTTTGGGGCGTCGTCGTAGGGCCTTTCAAGATGATGTGGCAGGATTTGAGTTCCGCCATCACGTCGTCGGGAATCGCTTTGCCCTTGGCAATACGGTTTTCGATGGTCAAACCCTCGATATCCTTGAACTCTACCTTGCCCGCCTTGACAAGGTCGGCAAGAATAAACTCTAACACGCGACGAGCCTGTGCCGAGATAATAGGACCGATACCGTCCCCGCCGCAAACGCCGATTTTGATACAATCAAGTGCGGCATAATCTACAAAATCACCCTGCGCTTTCATGTCCTCAACGCGCGTGAGCTGATCCGCCATCAATTTTCTAAATTTTTCACACGCAACGTCTAATTGCGCCTTGTATTCTTCCTTTTCCATATCTTCACTCCTTATTATTTTGCATTTTTCGTATAGTTCAAGCAACCGCCGGCGAGCAACATTTCACGCTGACGTGCGGACAAATTCAGGCAAAGCTTTGCCGTTTTGCCGTTCGTTTTATTTACCAAAGTCGCCTCTGTTGCGCCTGCAACCGCTGCCGCAAAACCGTCGATTGCAATTTGATCGCCTTCGGCGAAGTTGTCGTAATCGTCGGGATTTGCAAGCGTCATCGGCACGATACCGAAGTTAATCAAATTCGCCACGTGGATACGCGCAAAACTCTTTGCCACCACCGCTTTGATACCCAAATACAGAGGCACGAGCGCTGCATGCTCACGGGAAGAACCCTGTCCGTAGTTGACGCCACCCAAAATAACGCCGCCGCCCTTTTTCTTTGCGCGTTCGGGGAAATCTTTATCGCAAACCGTAAAACAGAATTCCGAAAGTTTCGGCACGTTCGACCTGTACGGCAACACTTTCGTACCCGCAGGCATAATATGGTCGGTCGTGATATCGTCCCCCACCTTCAAAATCAGTTCGCAAGCCAAATCCTTATCGGGAGCTTTGCCAACGGGGATAGGCTTGATATTCGGGCCGCGCTGTACGGTTACTTCGTCCATATTTTCCGCCGCCACGGGCATTTCAATCAAATTGTCGTTAATTTTGAATACGGTAGGCATTTCCACCTTCGGTGCTTTGCCCAAAGTCGTGGGGTCGGTAAACACCCCTGCGATTGCGGACGCCGCCGCCGTTTCGGGGGACACCAAATACACCTGCGCGTCCGCCGTGCCGCTACGCGCCAAGAAATTACGGTTGAACGTACGCAAACTCACGCCAGCCGACTGCGGCGAGAAACCCATGCCGATACAAGGTCCGCACGCACATTCCAAAATACGCGCGCCTGCGTTGATAAGATCGGCGAGCGCACCGCATTCTGCGAGCATAGTATACACCTGTTTCGAGCCGGGCGAGATAGACAAACTGACGTCGGGATGTACCGTTTTGCCTTTGAGCATCGCCGCCACCGTCAGCATATCCGCCAAGGACGAGTTGGTACAAGACCCGATACATACCTGATTGATTTTCATGCCCGAAAGCTCTGCAACCGATTTGACGTTGTCAGGGCTGTGCGGGCAAGCCGCCAAGGGTTTCAAGGCAGACAAATCCACCGTGTATTCCGCGTCGAATACCGCATCTTTATCCGAGGAGAGTTCTATCCAATCCTCTTCGCGGTTTTCCGCTTTTAAGAAAGCCTTTGTAACTTCGTCGGAAGGGAAGATAGACGTCGTTGCACCAAGCTCCGCGCCCATGTTCGTAATCGTTGCACGTTGGGGAACGGACAGCGTTTTTACACCCTCGCCGCCGTATTCCACAATCGCGCCGACGCCGCCCTTTACACCGAGTAAACGCAGCACTTCCAAAATAACGTCCTTTGCGCCGACGTAGTCGGACAACGCGCCGACAAGGTTGACCTTAATCATTTTCGGCATGGTGATATAGTACGTGCCGCCGCCCATAGCCACCGCTACGTCCAAACCGCCCGCACCCATACCGAGCATACCGATACCGCCTGCCGTAGGCGTATGGCTGTCCGAGCCAATCAGGGTTTTGCCGGGCTTAGAAAAGCGTTCCAAGTGTACCTGATGGCAAATGCCGTTGCCGGGACGGGAAAAACGAATACCGTGTTTTTTGGTAACCGTTTGGATATAACGGTGGTCGTCTGCGTTTTCAAACCCCGCCTGCAACGTGTTGTGGTCTATGTACGCAACGGAAAGTTCCGTTTTTACACGGTCAATCCCCATTGCCTCGAATTGCAAGTACGCCATCGTACCCGTAGCATCCTGCGTCAACGTCTGGTCAATTTTCAAACCGATTTCTTTGCCTGCGACCATCTCCCCACAGACCAAATGGTTTTTAATAATTTTTTGCGCTATCCTATAGCCCATATTCTCTCCTTTTTCTTATAACTTCATGCCTTTGAGCGAACTCTGCTCGTTATCTTTCAACTTTTGTACAAGCGAGTGCAGCTCGTCCTCGCCCATAACCGTCGTTCTGCCGTCAGCATACAGCGCGTCGATTTCCTCTTTAATCGTCTTAACAATCCAATCCTGCTTGCCGACCTGCTTTTCAGGGGGCAATTTATAGTGTTTGTTAATCCAATACGCAATACCCGCCAAACCCGACGTGTTAGAAATGGAAACTTCCGCAGGACGGTTCAAGATTTTTTCCGTGTCGAAAATATTGTAAATTTCCGCGTCTTTCATCATACCGTCGGCGTGTACACCCGCTCTCGTCAGGTTGAACGCGCTGCCGACGAACGGCGTCATCGGCGGAATATCGTATCCGAGTTCCTTTTTGAAATATTCGGCAATTTCCGTAATCGCCGTGGTATCCATACCGTCGAGCGTACCGCGCAAGGATGCGTACTGCATAACCATTGCCTCCAAAGGCACGTTCCCCGTTCTTTCGCCGATACCAAGGAGCGAACAGTTGACAGCACTCGCCCCGAACAGCCAAGCGCTGACCGCGTTGGCAACGCCCATATAGAAATCGTTATGACCGTGCCACTCCAGCATTTCCGAAGTAACGTCCGAATAGTGATGCAAAGCGTATACAAGCCCAGGCACACTTCTCGGGGGCGCAGCACCCGTAAACGGAACGCCGTAGCCCATTGTGTCGCACATACGGATTTTGACGGGAATATTCGCCTCTCGCGAGAGGTCAACGAGCGCGTTTACGAACGGTACGACAAAGCCATACAAATCGGCACGCGTCAAATCTTCCAAATGGCATCTGGGGGAAATCCCTGCGTCAAACGCCTGACGAACGACGCCAAGGTAATGGTCGTACGCCTGTTTTCTGGTCATGTTCAGCTTTTTGAAAATGTGATAATCGGAACAGCTTACGAGGATACCCGTTTCCTTAATACCGATATTGTGGACGAGTTCAAAGTCCTCCTTTTTCGCCCGAATCCACGTCGTAATTTCAGGGAATTTATACCCGAGCGCCATACATTGTTCCAACGCCTCTCTGTCCTTTTTCGTATATACAAAAAATTCACTTTGGCGGATAATGCCCTTAGGACCGCCAAGGCGGGCAATGAGTTTGTAAATATCTACGATTTGTTTTGCCGTATACGGCGCGCGGGATTGCTGTCCGTCGCGGAACGTCGTGTCCGTAATCCAAATATCTTTGGGCGTGTTCATCGGCACACGGCGATGGTTAAACGAAGTTTTAGGCACTTCGTCATACGGATAAATATCGCGGAACAAATTCGGTTCTGCGACGTCTTGCAAGTTATATTTATATTGGTCTTGCTCCAATAAATTACTCATAGGATTAAATTCAATCATACTCTTCCTTCTCCTACTTATTTTTTCGATTGCACAACGCATTTCAATTTATTAAATCGATTATACTCAAAACAAGGTGCTTTGTCAAGGGTTTCAAGGGTGATTTTGCTTTTCTTCATAGAAATAAACGAATTTTTTCACAAAAAGAAAGACGTTTCCGCTCCTTTTTCAGGATAAAAACGTTTTTTCGTTTGTAAAAGCTCAGTCTTAAAAAGCGTCCTTAGAGATTTTACTCCACCGCTTGGCGATAAAGTGTAAACGCCAAGACGTCGGCATCCAACAAGTGCCTACGCGCATCACTTTATTCCAAAACCCAACGATAACTTTGCGCTTGTTTTTACGGACGGCTTTTAAGGATTTTTCCGCAACCTCTTCGGGGGATTTCGCCGCAAGTTTTCCCCAAAGCCCTTGCCCTTTTATCTGCTGTTTGATATCTTCACGCGTGGGCATTGCCCCTGGCAAGATTGCCGTTACCGCAACGTTTTTACCTTTCATTTCCGCGCGCAAGGACTGCGAAAAGGACGTCAATGCCCCCTTCGTCGCACTGTAT
>JAZNXZ010000063.1:0-10876 GCA_045594165.1 Candidatus Scatosoma sp. | reverse complement strand
TAACAGCGTCAATACGATATCGACAAAAAACGGCGTAAGTTGGTCATAGGAAATTTGGACAAACCAAGGCGACGTCAAATCCGCGATAAACGGCGTCGCAATAATGAACGCCATATATACGACAAACCGTATTAAATTCGTCCCTAATTTTTTTCCATCGAAAGCAGAATAATTCATAAATCTTTCCCTTTTGGCACACTCTTCCCCTTTCACGGTTTCCCAATAAAAAGGCTCTTTCGCAAAATCTTCCTTTTACATTATATATGATTTTTTTCTTTTTTTCAAGTGTTGAGCGATAGAAAAATAAAACTTACGCATTTTTCTTGTCACATTTTTTCGTTACTTTTACTTTTATAAAGTAAAACAGCCTTGAACATTCAAGGCTGTACTTTCTTCTGTATGAAAATTTAGAGCAAACCGGCAATCAAATCTTCCCGTTGCTTTGCCGAAAGGTAAGCAGGCGGAACGTCCAACATCGTCTTGCAACCGTACTCCCCTTTTTGGCTAAGACGGTATACGGCACGCGCGCAAGACACCAAAACGGACGCCGTAAACTCGGGATTGGAATCAAGTTTTAAGGAAAATTCTACGACGTGTTTGTTTTGTTTGTCGATACCCGTTACGCCGTTACGAATCACCGCCCCGCCGTGCGGCAAACCGCCGTGGTTTTTCTCCATTTCTTCCTTCGTAATAAAATGCACGGTGGTATGATAGTCGGCAAAATAGTTGGGCATGGTCTTAATTTCCGTTTCAATACGCCCCAAATCCGCCCCCGCCTTTGCCACCACGAAACACTCTCTTTCGTGCTTTTGCGCCGTCGTTAAATCGGGCGAAGCCCCACTACGTACCGCGTTCAACGCCTCTTGCACGGGAATTGTATACTGCCGCGCGTCCTCTACGCCGTCAATGCGGCGAATCGCGTCGGAGTGTCCTTGGCTGACGCCTTTACCCCAAAAAGTATAATCTTTGCCTTCGGATAAAATGGAATCGGCATACAAGCGAGCAATCGAAAACATGCCGGGGTCCCAGCCCGCAGATACGATTGCCGTCGTTTTGGCTTTTTCCGCCGCCGCCTGTACCGCCGTTACGTGCGCGGGGATTTTCGCGTGCGTATCAAAACTGTCCACGACGTTAAAATATTGCGCCAAGTAGGGCGTTTGTTTGGGCAAATCGGTAGCGCTGCCACCGCAGATAATCATTACGTCGATTTTATCCTGCATCTGCAAAGCGTCCTCAGCCGCAAATACGGGAATCCCCGTCAACGTCTTTACGCTGTCGGGATTGCGGCGAGTAAACACCCCCACCGCCGTCATATCGGGATTTTGTGTAATCGCCAGCTCTACGCCGCGTCCAAGATTGCCGTAACCGTAAATACCGATTTTGATAGACATTTTATTACCCCTTGAAAAATGGCATACGAAAGCCAAAATTTTTTCTCGCCTATTATTATAGCATATAGCTACGCATTTTTCAAGCGCTCACGCAAAAAAAACGCGCGCCATTTTTTAGGATTTTTTATAGAAAATATTAAAAATACTTATAGAAAAAGCCAAAAAAATTTTTCGTGCATATTGACAATTCGCAAAAAAAGGGGTATTATATAAGTGAACAGAGTAATCGGGCGTCTACGCTACGCCCAAAAGGAGTGTTTTATGTATTGTAGAGAATGCGGTGAAAAGACCACCCTGCGTTTTTGCGAAAACGAAGGGCTTATCCCCTATTGCGAAAAGTGTCAATCGTACATGTTCCCCCAGTTCCCTATTGCCGTGTCCATGGTAGTAACGAACCGTGCGCAGGATAAAATCCTGCTTGCAAAGCACGTAAACGACGAAGATTTTATCTTGTTTGCAGGCTATATTAAAAAAGGCGAAAACGCTGAAAAAACGATTCCCCGCGAAATCAAGGAAGAGTTGGGTTTGGACGTAGTAAAGGCAAAATATATGTCTTCACGTTATCATGCAAAAAAAGAGATTTTGATGCTCAATTTTATCGTTGTCGTAGAAGACAAACCCTTAAAAATTGCCGAGAACGAAATTGCGGAGGCGCGTTGGTGCACCCCCGAAGAATCCGTTCAGTTGATTCGCAAGGGCACGACGGCGGAATTTTTCTTAAACAACGCCGTACGCGAACTGAAAAAGAAGATTTAACGGACGTATTTCATCACGTAAACCCGCCCTATCCACAGGGCGGGTTTTATAAAATAAAAAAACCTTTTAAGGGCGGCGAATATTTTCCTTTTTACCGTTGACTTTTTCCGCTTGCCTGTGCTATAATATGAAAGATAGAGTTCTGCCAAATTACAAAGGAGAAGTTTTATGAACAAAATCGGGTTTGATAATAAAAAATATCTGTCCTTGCAGTCCGAAAAAATCCAAGAACGGATTAATTCGTTCGGGGATAAGCTGTATTTGGAATTCGGCGGCAAGCTTTTCGACGATTATCACGCCTCCCGCGTTTTGCCCGGTTTTGAGCCTGACAGTAAAATCAAAATGCTGTTGAAACTCCGCTCTATCGCCGAAATCTTGGTGGTTATCAGCGCAAACGATATCGTTAAGAATAAGTACCGCAGCGATTTGGGCATTACCTACGACGCAGACGTTATCCGCCTTATCGATATTTTTAAGAGCAAAGGTTTGCTGGTCAGCAGCGTCGTTATGACCATGTATCAGCCCCAACCTGCTGTGGACGGGTTTATCAAACGACTGAATAATCTTGGAATTTCGGTATACAAACATTACGCGATTGAAGGGTATCCGCACGACGTTTCTAAAATCGTCAGCGACGAGGGTTATGGCAAAAACGAATACGTGCCTACCTCTAGACGTTTGGTTATCGTTACCGCACCGGGCCCCGGCAGCGGCAAAATGGCAACCTGTCTTTCGCAGCTTTACCATGAAAATCAGCGTGGGATAAAGGCCGGTTACGCGAAGTTTGAAACGTTCCCGATTTGGAGCATCCCCCTTTCCCATCCCGTCAACGCGGCATACGAGGCGGCAACCGCCGACCTGAACGACGTCAACATGATTGACCCCTTCCATTTGGAAGCGTACGGGACGCTCGCCGTTAATTATAACCGCGACGTAGAAATTTTCCCCGTGGTATCGGCAATGTTGGAAAGAATTTTGGGATATTCCCCCTACAAATCCCCGACGGACATGGGCGTCAACATGGCGGGATTTTGTATCGTAGACGACGACGCCTGCCGCGAGGCATCCAAAAATGAAATTATCCGCCGTTATTACGCCTCGCTCTGCGACGCCAAAAAGGGCAGAACCCCTAGGGACGTGGTGGCGAAGTTGGAACTGCTGATGAGTAAATCGGGCATTTCCGTAGACGATAGAAAAGCCGTTGCCCCCGCCATTGCAAAAGCGGAATTGACGGGCGCGCCCGCCGTAGCGATTGAACTGAACGACGGACGTATCGTTACGGGTAAGACGGGCGACCTGTTAGGCGCGTCGGCGGCGGCGATTTTGAACGCGTTAAAAGTGCTTGGCGATATCGACGACGAAATCCAGTTAATCTCCCCTACCATTATCGAACCGCTACAACACCTGAAAGTAAAACACATGGGCGCAGTCAACCCCCGCCTACACACCGACGAAGTGCTGATGGCGCTGTCCATTTGCGCCGTCAACGACCCGAAGGCAAAAAAGGCGGTGGCGCAGTTAGATAAGCTGAAAAATTGCGAAGTGCATTCTACGGTCATGTTGGCGCACGTTGACGAAAGAACGTTTAAGGCGTTAGGCATGCACCTCACCTGCGAACCGCAACGGCACGTCGTTGTTTCCGAACAGGTATAAAACAAAACACGAAAACACAAAAAAACCGAACTCTGCAGAGCTCGGTTTTTTTATCGCTTGTTTCTTATACGTCCAATTTCATATCGCCGTCTTTAATCCAACCCTTCTTGCGCATAAACTCGGAAATGACAAGGTTGAGCAAAATCGGCAGAACAAACATCAACAAAATAATGCCGATATATCCAAGCGCACCGCTGGTACAATCGAACAAATCGAACACGCCGACCAAACCGCTTGTACCCATGCCGCCGCCCGACGCGCCGCATTTCAGCTTGAATACGCACGTGGAAAGCGGTCCGCAAACGGCGCTCGATATAATCATAGGCAGCATGATAATCGGTTTTTTCATAATATTCGGAATTTGCAACATACTCGTTCCAATCCCCTGCGAAATCAAACCGCTGACTTTGTTTTCACGGTAACTCGCCACCGCAAAACCGACCATGTGGCAGGCACAACCGACCGTCGCCGCACCGCCCGCAATTAACATTGCCTCCGAAGTGTTCCCCAACGCAAAGGACAGCCAAATTGCCGCGGACGACGTCGGCATCGTCAGTAAAATCCCCATTGCCACCGCAATGATAATCCCCATCACAAAAGGAGTGATTTCCGTTGCTTTTTCAATACCGTCCCCCAGCAAATTAACAAGTTCGATAAAGGGATACGCCGCAAACACGCCGCCGAGGGATATTACCAACGCCCCCAAGGGTACGAGCAGAATATCGAGTTTCGTCTTGCCTGCGTATAAACCGACAATTTCTACGACAAGCATGGTAACGACGTACGCACCGATCGGATTTCCAGGCGCACCCAAAGACAATGCCGTAAACGGTGCGGCGTTCACCATCAATTTATCCGAAAACGCCCCGACCATACCGGCAACCGCCGCCGCAAACGTCAGCAGTTTGTTTTTGCCGAGGGCATACGCAATCCCAACGCCAATCCCTGCGCCCATTAAGGATTTTGCGATATTCGCTATGTATAAAAGGGTGTTTCCAACGTAATTTCCGTCGCCGATTTTATTGATCCAGCCTGCAATTTGCGCCAAAATCGTCCCCGCAATCAAGGTGACGAACAATCCCTGCGCCATACCCGAAAACGCCGTAATAAAGTACCGCTTGGGCAACGCTTTGAAATATCGTACGGTCTTTTGTTTTACCGTAAATTTTTCTTGGTTTTCCATAAAATTCACTCCTGCTTTTTTCTATTGAAATCATTATACACGTTTAATCGATAAAAAGCAAGCGATTTTATACAATCGATAAAAAATTATTGATTCGATAAGTTTTTTCGATAAGTTTTTTCGATATAATATTTCGATAAAATCTTGCGATAAAAAATAGCGAAAAGAAAGGACGCAAGTTGCGTTTTGCGCCCTTTCTTTTATTGTAGTCCGTTATTCCCATTTTGTAGGCACGCCGTCAACGTAGTGCCAATATCTTCCCCCTGCAGGCTCGGTTTCACTGTATAAGTAGACGGGACGAACTCCATTCCAATCAACATCATACCATTCTGAAGGTGGATACGTTTCCCCTTCATAATAAATCGTCGCTGCATTACAAGAACCAAAGGCATGTCGTCCCATACTCGTAATACTTACAGGCACGACGATTTTTTTAACGGCGTTACAGTTCGCAAACGCAGATGCCCCAACCGCCGTTACTCCTCTGGGAATAATCACCTCGGTCAAACGGCTGCAATCCCAAAACGCGCTATCTCCAATCGCTATAAGCGTATCGGGAAGTGCTATTTCCGTCAAATTTGCTCCACCAAAAAACGCACCGTATTCGATACGCGTTACGCCGTCTGGAATTGTAAACACGGTGTCTTCTTTTGCTACCGCATAACGCAACAACGTCGTATAATCCTTTGTGTATAAATTGCCGTCAATCGACGCATACGCCGTATTCTCTTCGTGTACGTTGATGCTTTGCAATCCAGTACACATATCAAAAACGGACAATCCCAAGCTCGTAAGTCCTTTGGGGATTACAATTTCGGTTAAAGCCGTGCAGTTGCGATACGCAAAATCCCCCACCTTGGTAAGCGTTGTAGGGAACGCGATGCTTGTCAGTTGGGAACAATCCTGAAACGCAAAATTTCCAATCGTCGTCAACCCTTCGGGGAGGGTTGCCGTCGTTAAATTCGAACACCAAGCAAACGCATATTCGCCAATGGACGTAAGCGTATTAGGCAAAACTACTTCCGTTAAATTCTCACAAGAATCAAACGCTCTGTAAGCGATACTGGTCACTCCCTCACTAATCACAACTCTTGTCAAGTTCCCAGCGAAACTAAACGTATATTGCTTAATTTCCGATACTGTGTCAGGAATTGTAATATCGGTAGCCAACACGTTATCTATGTAGAGATTGTTGATATTATAACCGACAGAATCCTCAAAATCAATCCTGCACCAAGATTCTACGTCTTCCACGTATACGTCTACCGCACAACTAGAGAACGCGGAATACCCTATATTCCCTACACTGCTGGGGATTATCGCCTTTTCCAAACTCACGCATCCGCTAAACGCATACGAGCCAATCGACGTTACCTTATCGGGAATTATAATTTCTTCCAAGGCAGCGCAGCCCTCAAACAATGCAGCCGCCACCTCGGTCATCTTGCTGGGAAGTGTAATTTCCGTTAAGCTACTGCAACCCTCAAAAGCCGAAAAACCGATTTTTGTGATTGAATTAGGTAGATTTATTTCCGTCAACAACGAACAAGCCTCAAATGCGCTTTGTCCTAGTTCTTTTATACTGTTAGGCAACGTTATTTTCGTTATGTTATTACACCCAAAAAAGTACGTAGTACCCCTAGAATCACGTACCCCTTCAATTTTCGTAATACCGTCGGGAATCGTTATTTCACCCGTCAATTTTTTCGGGATATGGAAAAACGCCGTCTTGTCTTTATTGTATATAATCCCGTCTTGGCTTGCGAACGCCGTATTGTTTTCGTCTACCGTAATACTAGACAAATTATTGCAGTTTTTGAAAACGTCATAATATATCTCGGCGACGCCACTCCCTATCGTTACCGTTTGCAACGCGCGACAATCCATAAATACTTCACTGTAAATAGAAATCACACTGTCGGGAATATCTATTTGAGTTAACTCGCTTTCACGAAAAGCTCTGTATTCAATATTCGTCAAAGAATTTGGCAACACAATCGATTGTAAACTGCTGCATTGACGGAAAGATTCTTCCCCAATGTCCGTGACAGAATTGGGCAGAATAACATCCACCAAACCATCGCAATGCCTAAACGCATAATCCCCAATCGTTGTAACGTTTCTTCCTACGACGACCTTTGACAAAGTATCATTGCTTGAGAACGCGCTTCTGCCTATCATCGTTACCGGTTTTCCGTTGTATCTTGCAGGAATCACAACCTCCGTTGCGGTTCCGTCATATCCACTGACAGAATACGCATTTTGACCATTGCTTTCAAAGCGCAAGCCCTCCGTGTATTCGTCGTCCGTCAAGTCCTCCGACGAGCTTTCAGATCCCGTTTCCGAAACGGAATTTTCATTTTCCGAGGCAAACGACTCAGGATTGCCATCTAAAGAACTCTCTTCTCCAGTGCTCCACTCTTGCGAGCTACTCGTCGCCTCATCACTACTATCGTCATCGCCGAAGAAACTGTCAAAAAACGAACAACCACCCAATCCTATCGGCAAACAAAGACAAACCGTCGCTGCCAACGCTTTCCACCATTTTCGTTTCATTATGACCTCCCATAAATAAATTGTATCATTATCTTAACATGTTTTTTTGTTTTTGTCAATACACTATATAATTTGAAACCGCCCTGCCAAACGACAGAGCGGTTTCTTCCACGTAATTTGTTATTATTTTCTTTCAAAACTGTCGCAGCACGTACAGCTTTCTGCATCGCAGCTGCACGTATTGCCTACGTGGATTTTGTGCAAGGTGCAATAATCCCCTGCTTTGTTGTACTTGCAATCGGTTACGTTACAACCGATACTGGTGTTAACTTCACGTCTTTCCATGATAAAAATCCTCCTTAATCGGTAAATACAGTATATCCAATTTTCAAAAAAATATTGACTTTTTCTTTTTTTTCTTGTAAAATAGTATCGTAAAGCAAAACCAAAGGAGAATCAATATGAAAGTCATCTTAAAAGAAGACGTAAAAAGCGTAGGTAAAAAGGGCGACGTTGTAGAAGTGGCCGACGGCTACGGACGCAATTTCCTGATTAAGAAAGGTTTGGCACAAGCCGCTACCGCAAGCAGTATCCACGAGGCAGCACAAAAGAAAGCCGCACAGGAATTCCATAAAGCGGAAGAGGTAAAGGCTCTTAAAGAGTTAGCGGCAACGTTGGAAGGGAAATCCGTTTCGGTAAAAATTAAAACGGGCGAAAACGGAAAAATGTTCGGCTCGGTATCGTCGGCACACGTGGCGGCGGCTTTGGCGGAAATCGGGTTTGATATCGATAAAAAGAAAATTAAAATGGACAACGTAAAAACGTTGGGCGCGTTCCCTGCGGAAATCCGCCTGATGGAAAACGTAACGGCAAAAATCACCTTCGTTGTCGAAGCTTTATAATCGTCGAGGCATTATCATATATGGAAGATAAAGAATTGTTAAACGGCGGCACGGCGGAAGAAAAAAAACACAGCCCCCTACCCCCGAAAATCACCAAAGAGAATATCGACCCTTTGGCTGGTAGCAAAAAAGGCAAGGTTATGCTGTGGATAAAGGCGTTTGTGTATACGATTATTTCTTCGTTGCTTATTGCCTTTGCGGCGCATAGCTTGATTACCCCGAACAACTTCACAATCGGCGGCGCAAGCGGTATCGCCATTTTGGTCAACGTAGCCTCGAACGGTAAAGTTCCGCAATCCGCTATGCTCTTGGGGCTGAACTTACCCCTCGTTATCCTCTCTTTTTTCTTTGTAAAAAAGCGGTTTGCTATCCTCTCTGCAACGAATATCGGTTTGCAATCTTTATGGTTGCTCCTTTTTGAACAGGTTTTTAACGATTTTCGTATTGAGTTCGGTACGGGCGGCGAAAAGATTTTCGCAGCGATTGCGGCGGGGCTTTGTATCGGTGTTGCAATTGCTCTTGCTTTTAAGGTCGGAGGCAGTACGGGCGGCGCGGATATCGCGGCGGTTATGATTCAAAAGAAAGTCAACGCATCCTCTATCGCGTGGGTAATTTTTATGATTAACTGCGTGATTATCGGCTGTTCGGTATTCGTTTTTTACGAACGGTATCCCGATACGGGAAAACTGAATTACGGCGCGACGTTGCTCCCGATTATGATGGCGGCGTTTGAATCGTATATCGAAAGCAAAACAAACGAAACGGTAACCCACGGATATCACTCGGCAATCGAATTTAGAATCATCACGAACAAGCCCGAATTGATGTCCAACGTGCTGATGCACGAATTGAGCCGCGGTGTAACCTCCCTGCCCGCAAAGGGTATGTATACGCAGGAAGACCGCACTATGCTTGTCGTTATCGTCAGCCGTCGGCAGGTTGCCACCGTACGTAGATTGATTAAGCAAATCGACCCCGATTCCTTTGCGGTTATGAGCAAGATTTCGCAAGTTTTGGGACTTGGTTTTTATTCGGACGAAATGTAATACATAAAAGCAGCCGTATCCCTTTATTTTAGCGGACTACGGCTGTTTTTACGTCCAAAAAACACAAAACCTACTTTTTATCGGCGAAAAATGCAAAAAATCCTTTATTTTTCAGGGTTTTTCGGCATTTTTTTTGCATTTGCCTATTGACAAACACCCCTATATGGGGTATAATAGAATTACTTAAAAATTTTCGCGTTTTTAAGGAAAATATATTATAAAGGGGATTCTCTTATGAACAAAGGCGAATTAATTAAAGCAATGGCAGAAAAAGCAGGTTTTACGAACAAAGACGCAGCAATCGCGTACGACGCATTTGTCGCTACCGTTACCGAAGCGTTGAAAGCAGGCGAAAAGGTTAACCTCGTTGGCTTCGGCTCTTTCGAAGTAAAAGACGTAGCGGCTAAGACGGGTATCAACCCTCAGACGAAAGCTCCCGTGGAAATTCCTGCATACAAGAAACCCGTGATGAAATTCGGTAAAGCTTACAAAGATATCATCAACGAATAATTTTGAAAATCTGCTCTATTAAAGCCGAGGCGTTATGCCTCGGCTTTTCTCATACTCTTTTCTATTTTATATCAATCGAAATAATTGATTTTCATTGCCTTTTTCACTTCGGCAAGCGTCTGCGCCGCCACCGCGCGCGCATCCTCGCTCCCCTTTTTGAGCATTGCCCAAATGGCAGGCAAATCCTTTGCCAACTCTTCACGGCGGGTACGAATCGGTTCTAACGTTTCCTGCATAACCGCGTTGAGGAATTTCTTTACCTTCATATCCCCAAGCCCGCCGCGTTCGTAGTGCGCTTTTAATTCGTCCAAATTTGCATATTCGGGCAGGTATGCCTTAAAATGCTCTTCCGTCGAAAAGGCGTCCAAATAGATAAACGTCGGGTTGTTTTTCGTGTCGCCGGGGTCGGTTACTTTGATATGGTTGGGGTCGGTGTACATACCCATAACTTTTCGTTTGATTTCGTCCGCGCTGTCCGAAAGGTAGATACAATTCCCCAGCGATTTACTCATTTTCGCCATACCGTCCGTACCGGGCAAGCGCAAGCACGATTTGTTTTGGGGCAATACCGCCTGCGGCTCTACCAGCGTTTCGCCGTACAAACCGTTGAAACTGCGCACGATTTCACGCGCTTGTTCCAGCATGGGCAACTGGTCTTCCCCTACGGGTACGGTCGTCGCCTTAAACGCCGTAATGTCCGCCGTCTGCGACACAGGATACGTCAAAAATCCCATCGGCAAAGAATGTTCAAAATTCTTCTGTTTAATTTCCGCTTTGACCGTCGGATTACGCTCCAAACGTGCGAGCGTAACGAGGTTCATATAATAAAAGGTAAGCTCGGTAAGCTGTTCGATATGCGACTGCACGAAAATCGTGGATTTTTTGGGGTCAAGCCCGCACGCGAGATAATCGAGCGCGACTTCCGTGATATTCGCCCGC
>JAZNXZ010000062.1:0-7233 GCA_045594165.1 Candidatus Scatosoma sp. | reverse complement strand
ACCCCGACAAGGGGTGGGCGCTTTGGTGTATTTTTCAATAAAAATAATGTGATTTAGGTTGCTTTGTCGCTGGATTAAAGCTGTGATTCGTCGACAAACTTTAAGCTGAGCTTTACGTCACGAATATTGATATTCTGTTTGATTGCCTCTGCAGCGTAATACCCTGCGCTTTCGCCCATCTGCGCACAGTTGCCCGTTACACGATAGGACGCCATTGCTTCGCGAGAACCCGAAATGCAACGCCCTGCCACGACGATTCCGTTATAGCCTTGCGGAATCAAGGCGCGTAAGGAGATTTGGTAGGGGCGTACCTGGAAACAGTTTTGCCCCTTGTTGGATTTCGTGTGCAAATCCGCGCCAAACGAAACGCGCGTTACGGCGTCGTCAAACGTCGCGCCCGTCAAAATATCGTCCGTGCTCATGCGATATTCCCCGATAATACGGCGGGATTCTCGCACGCCAAGTACGCTGGATGAGGTAATCAGTTCCAAATCCTTAAATTCTTCGTCGTATTTGGTCAAAAATTCAAACGCGTCGATAAGCTGCTGTCTGCCTTCCATGGTCGCTTTTGTAAGCGCTTCTGCGCTCAAAGGATTGTATTCGTACATATGCGTAAACTGGATTACGCCAAAGTGGGAATTGGGTACGGGAATAAGATAGGGAACACGGAAAGGAATTTGCTTGCCTACCTTTTCATAGACGGCGTTTAATTTTTCGTAAAGCATCAGCCCGTCTTTGTATTTTTCGGGGATATTCCCGACAAGGAACATCAACGTCATGGCTTGACACTCTTTATAATCACCGTCGACGCCCAGCTCAAACGGACAGCCTGCGCTTGCCGCAACGTTGCCGTCGCCCGTGCAATCGAAAACGGTCTTAGCAAGAACGGCAAAACGCCCCTCGATATTTTCCGCAACGATACCGTAAACCTTCTTTCCCTCTATCAGCGTGCGGGAAAACGTGGTGTTATACAGAATTTCCACGTTCGCCTCTTGCATTTTCTTTTCCAAAATATGTTTCATGTACTCGTAATTGAAACTGATATCCCAAAATCCGCCGAAGTGTCCTTTGGCTTTCAATTCGTCCACCAATTCCTGTACGATACCGATTTTGGCGTGGCAATCAAAGAACGGATTCATAAAGCCCGTCGTCCAAGCCCCGCCAAGACAGTTAAATTTTTCAATCAACAGCGTTTTCATGCCCGACCTGCCCAAAGCAAGCGCTGCACCGCAGCCCGCAGGACCTGCCCCGACGACTACGGCGTCATATTCGCCGAAAACCGGCGTAGTAAGCGTTTCGTTAATAACCATAACAGCCTCCTTTTTTCTTTTATTTTATCCCATCCTATTGACAATTTCAATAAAAGAAATTATAATAGATATGGACAAAATTAAGATTTTTCGGGGGATAGTATGGTTCCAAATATCGAATTGACTTTTTGCACGTATTTTAAGAGCATACAGCGTTTTGTATATCGGCAGGAAACGTATGAAGATTGCGTGGCGTTTTGCGTAAAACAGGGCTCGTTTTCCTATCGAATCGGAGAGGAAAAACCAGACGTGCTTTCCGAGGGGGAAATGGTGATTTGCCCGCCAAATCAGCCCTTTTATCGGGAAATTATACAACCGACGGAACTTTGTATGATAAAATTTAAGACGTCGGATACTTTTCATGTATGCGGTAAAAAAATCCGTGTTTCCAACCTATTGAGGTTCAACGACGATTTGGGTAAATTAGAGAGCTGTCTGTTTTGCGATACGCTGTATAACGAGCCGATTTTTTCGCATTATTGTATGGACGTTCTTTATCTAGCGATAGAGAGTATCGGGGAAAACAGTAAAATCTCTTTTGCGAAAAGCTACGTGGAGCAAAATTACGATAAAGAGATTTTTATAGACGGACTTGCAAAGCAAATAGGGTATTCGACGCCTCATTTTATCAACAAGTTCAAAGCGTATTACGGCATCACGCCAAAAGCGTTGATTTCGCAGATTAGGATTTTGAAAGCAAAAGAGTTGTTGCTTTCTACCGATAAACTTTCCCGTGAGGTTGCTTATTGTCTTGGTTTTTCCGACGAATTATATTTTATACGGTTTTTCAAAAAGCACACGGGCTTAACGCCAAAACAGTTTAGAGAATATCGGTTGTGAGGGGAAAGAAAAACGCCCACCTGCACGCAGTTGGGCGTTTTTGCGTAAACAAATTGTTTTGTAAGTATCAATAATCGGTTAAACCGAGCAAATAATCGGTGGAAACATCAAAAAATTTTGCCATGTTGGCGAGGACGGATAACGGCGGTTCGCGTTGAGATTTTTCATAATGCAAATAGGTTACGCTGTGCAATCCGAGTAATTGCGCTAATTGTTTTTGCGTTAATTTGCGCTCCTCCCGTAATTCTTTTAACCGTTCTCCCAATATAATTTCCATTTTTTATCTTCCTCTACTTGACATATTACCATTTTGGTAGTATAATAAACGCAAAACTACCAAAACGGTAGTCTTTATGAAAAGATTAACAATTATGGAGGTGTTTATGAAAGGAAAACTCTTAAAAATTTTGGCGGTATTGGGTTGTTTGACGTTGACGGCAGGTTTTGCGTCGTGCGGCGGCAATGATGACGGCGGTAATGCTAATGGGGACAGTAACAGTAACAGCAGCGAAAGTAGCTCTTCAGTTGTTATGGGTTCGTCTTCGAGCGAAGAAGCTGAGAATAAAGAGCCTTTTAGCTCGGAAGGGTTAAAGTATAAACTGAACGAGACAGAGGATAGCTATTCGGTGACGGGTTGCGAGCCCAGCGCAACGAGGGTGGCAATACCGTCCGCTTATAAGGGATTGCCTGTTACAAGTATCGGCGAACGAGCGTTCGATGGTTGCTATATTTTGACGGAAATTGTAATCCCCGATTCGGTAACGAGTATTGGTGATTATGCGTTCTGGTGGTGCGGTGCTTTGACGGAAATTGTAATCCCCGATTCGGTAACGAGTATCGGTGATAGTGCGTTCGAACAGTGCAGTAGTTTGACGGAAATTGTTATTCCTAATTCGGTAACGGGTATTGGAGAGTATGCTTTTGATGAGTGCGTTAATTTGAAGAGCGTATATATCACAGACCTAGTGGCGTGGTGTAATATTTCGTTTGCTCAGGATTTATATGACAGTTGTTCGTCGAATCCGCTGCTTTATGCTGAGAACCTTTATGTAAATAACGAGCTTGTTACGGAAGTGACAATCCCTTACTGGGTGACGAGGTTTGGGATTGCGTTCCATGGTTTCAGTGGTTTGAAAAGCGTTGCGATCGGCAATGGGGTGACACGTATCGATGAGTATGCGTTCTCTAATTGCGATAATTTGACAAGTGTAACCATAGGCGACAGCGTAACGCGTATCGATGAGTATGCGTTCGCCGGATGCAGTAGTTTGACGGAAATTGTAATCCCCGATTCGGTAACGACTATCGGTGAGTACGTATTTTATGGGTGCAAGAGTTTGACGATTTATTGTGAAAAGGGATCAGGGTATGATTGGACTGGTGATTGGGGCGACCCCGATTGTCCTGTGGTATGGGACTGCAAAAATCGCGAAATTGCAAATGACGGGTGTACTTATAGGGTAGTAGACGGTATACGTTACGGATTAAGGGGCGATGCATTAAAAGGCGCTTTTGCTGTAGTAGTTGGACAACCAACCAATATTACGGTGGCAAATATTCTCGAATACTTTTGGTATAACCAAGTAAAGTATGAGGTAACGCATATCGCTGAGGAGGCGTTCTATAATTGTAGTAGTTTGACGGAAATTGTAATTCCCGATTCAATCACAAGTATCGAGGCTAAGGTGTTTTATGGCTGCAGTAGTTTGACGGAAATCGTAATACCTGATTCGGTGAGGGGTATCAGTGACCATGCGTTCTTTAATTGCAGTAGTTTGACGGAAATCGTAATACCTGATTCGGTGAGGGGTATCGGTGACTATGCGTTCTATAAATGCAGTAGTTTGACGGAAATTGTAATCCCCGATTCGGTAACGAGTATTGGTGATTATGCGTTCTGGTGGTGCAGTGCTTTGACGGAAATTGTAATCCCCGATTCGGTAACGACTATCGGTGAGCACGCATTTGATGGGTGCAATAGTTTGACGATTTATTGTGAGCATGAAGGTGAAGATAGACCACCGCACGATTGGGATTTGTATTGGAATGATTCCAACAGCCCTGTATATTGGTATAGCGAAAAAGAGCCCAATGAAAGCGGCAATTATTGGCGGTATAATGACGAGGGCGAAATTGAAATTTGGAATTAACAACAAAAAGAGCCGACGGGGTAAAACCGTCGGCTCTTTTAACACCTCATCCACCGCAAGCGGTCCCCCTTTTCCTTCAGCGGAGACGCAAACCCCTTTGTCCTGCGGACATTTCCCCTAGTAGGGGAATCGCCAATTGGGGAAGGCAAGGGAAGATTGCCGCGTCAACGGCACACTGTCATTACGAGCAAAGCGTGGTAATCTCGTGACGTTGGCTCGCAATGACAATAAAACAACAAAAGAGCTGGCGGCGTAAACAACAGTCGGCTCTTTTGCACCTTTCAAAAAACGTAAAAAAAGACGAGTAAAATTTTTCTGGAAAGTATTGACAATGAAAGGCAAGGGTGCTATAATTGTTATCATGGGCATTTTTCGCCACAACAAGGAGAAAATAGTATGAATTACAGAGAAGAATCGCTGAAATTGCACGGCGAGTGGAAAGGAAAAATCGAAGTTGTATCCCGTGTCAGCGTGCAGGATAGAGAGCATTTGTCGCTTGCCTACACCCCCGGCGTTGCAGAACCCTGTATGGCAATCCACGAAAACGTGGATAGAAGTTTCGACCTCACCCGTCGTTGGAATACCGTACCCGTTATCACGGACGGTACGGCGGTATTGGGGCTTGGCGATATCGGTCCTGAGGCAGGTATGCCCGTTATGGAAGGCAAATGCGCTCTGTTTAAGACCTTCGGCGACGTAGACGCGTATCCTCTTTGTATTCGTTCGAAAGATACCGAAGAAATTATCCGTACGATTAAGCTTTTGGCTGGTTCGTTCGGCGGTGTGAATTTGGAAGACATTTCCGCTCCCCGTTGCTTTGAAATTGAAACGAGATTGAAAGAAGAATTGGATATTCCCGTATTCCACGACGACCAGCACGGTACGGCAATCGTAACGGCGGCGGCGCTTTTGAACGCGCTTAAGCTTGCAGATAAGAAAATCGAAGATATCCACGTCGTTATCAACGGTGCGGGTGCGGCAGGGGTTGCGATTGCAAAATTCTTGATGGCGTTCGGCGTGAAAGACGTCGTTGCTTGCAGCAGCAAAGGTATTTTGGTGGAAGGGGATACCCGTTTCAACCCTGCGCAGCAAGAACTTGCAAAAATCACCAACAAACGCCGTTTGACGGGCGGGCTGGAAAACGCCATGAAAGGCGCGGACGTATTCGTCGGCGTTTCCGTTGCAAACTGCGTTACCAAGGACATGGTACGTTCGATGGCGGACAAGCCTATCTTGTTTACTTGCGCAAACCCGATTCCCGAAATTTTGCCCGAGGACGCGTTTGAGGCGGGTGCTTTTATCGTCGGTACGGGTTCGTCGCAATATGCAAACCAAATCAACAACGTGTTGGTGTTCCCTGGGCTGTTCCGCGGTGCGTTGGACGTAAGAGCAAAGACGGTCAATATGGAAATGATGATGGCGGCGTCGCGCGGTATTGCGTCCTGCGTTTCGGACGAAGAATTGAAACCCGATTATATCCTGCCTTTTGCGTACGATCAGCGCGCACACGATTCCGTGGCGAAAGCGGTTGCGCAGGCGGCACGCGATACGGGCGTTGCGAAAAAAGCATAACGTAGCATAACGGTGCAAAATAAACGGAGCGGTGAAAAACGTCGCTCCGTTTTTTATGCCCATGAAATAGATTGACTTATTTTTCGCTCGGTATATAATGAAAGTATCAAAGGAGTATCGTTATGATTACGGAACACGTTTGACCGCGTTGGAAATCCTGGGCACAATCGCGTTTGCGGTGTCGGGGGCATTCGTGGCAATCAAGGCAAAATTCGACGCGTTTGGGGTGCTGGTGATCGGCTGTATTACGGCGGTCGGCGGCGGCATTTTACGCGATATTTTAATTGGGGAAGTTCCGCCTGCGATCTTTTCACGGCTGTACGTGTTGGGGATTGCGGCGGCAACGTCGCTGCCGTGTTTATTATTGCCTATATTTATCGGCAGCGTTTCGATCGCCTGCGAGAGCGTATCGAACGTATCAATACGGTGTTTGACGCGGTGGGGTTGGCGGCGTTTACGGCAATGGGCACGGAAATCGCCTTTACGGCAGGGGTTTGGAATAATCCCTTTTTAGCGGTAACGCTCGGCGTGTTGTCGGGCGTCGGTGGCGGCATTTTACGGGATATTCTCACCGAAACTCCACCCTACATATTCAAAAAACACATTTACGCGGTGGCGTCGATCGGCGGCGCGGTGCTCTATTACGTCGTGCGGTATTATTGCGAGTATACGGTGCTTGCCACGGCGTTGACGTTGGTGACGATCGTTGCGGTGCGGCTTTTGGCGGCGCATTTCCGTTGGAGCTTGCCCAAAATTCCGTTGACGGATGAGAATTTAGCGGACGAAATCGCGCAAAACGACCTCTTAAACGACGTAGCGGTGGGGGACGTGTCGCAATCAACGCAAAAAGAAGATAACGACCAAGAATAAATGAAAATAGAAACGCTCCCCAAAACGGGGAGCGTTTTTCGCATGTTTTTAAGTTAACCTAAGACCACGTCCATCACGAGCATCAGGGAAAAACCGATAAGCAGGGCGTACGTTGCGCCGCGTTGCGAGCCGTGCGCGTGCGTTTCGGGGATCATTTCGTCACTGATTACGTACAGCATCGTACCGCCTGCAAACGCCAAAGCAAAGGGCAGAATTGCGGACGCTACACTGACGGCGAAATAGCCGATTAGCGTGCCGACGACCTCTACCAAGCCCGTACACATAGCGGCGATAAACGTTTTCTTTTTAGAAATCCCTGCGGCGAGCATGGGCGCGATAATCACCATGCCTTCGGGAATATTTTGCAGAGCGATACCGCCTGCAATAATCAACGCTTGCGTATCGTTACCCGAACCAAAGCCTACGCCTGCGGCAATCCCTTCGGGGAGATTGTGTATGGCGATTGCCAGAACGAACAAAAGGACTTTGTT
>JAZNXZ010000061.1:0-10755 GCA_045594165.1 Candidatus Scatosoma sp. | reverse complement strand
CGTTTCCTCTGCATTTTCCGCAGTTTCTACGACTTCTTCCCCGTTTTCTCCGTCGGGATTTTCGCCCTCTTCGCTACTTTCAAACAACATTTTGGCGCGGCGAGCCTCTGCCATCGTCGTACGCTCGTCAATCAAGGTAATTTCTACGCCGCGATTTAAGAAAGCCAGCTGACGAAGGCGTTCTTCCACCGTTTCCAAATCAAAATTGAGTTCCGAAAAAACCGTCGCGTCCGGTTTGAAACGAATCGACGTCCCTTGACGGTTGGTGCGCAAACCCGTATCTTCCAAAGGTCCGTCGGGCAAACCCGAGTCTACCTTCTTCTTGCGTGCGTTATATTTGGAGTGGAAACTCATCTTGTAAATGCGCTTGTTACGGCAAACCTCAACGGTCAACCACTCTGAAAGAGCGTTGGTAACGGACGCGCCTACGCCGTGCAAACCGCCCGAATATTCATAATTTCCCTGTCCGAACTTACCGCCTGCGTGCAATTTCGTAAAGACAAGCTGAACACCCGAAACCTTTTCTTTCGGGTGGATGTCGGTGGGGATACCTCTGCCGTTATCTTCTACGGACGCGCTACCGTCTGCATGCAACGTTACTTTTACTTTGTTTGCGAAACCGTTTGCCGCCTCGTCGATTGCGTTGTCCACAATTTCCCAAAGGATATGATGCAACCCTTTGATGCCTGTCGAGCCGATATACATACCGGGGCGCATACGAACTGCGTCAAGTCCTTCCAAAACCTCTAAATTTTTTGCGCTGTACTCGTCGTTTTTGTTCATTTCGTTCTTCTTTACTGCCATCTGTCCCTCAAATCTTACGGCGCTTGCAAATCCTTTCTTTATTTTGCAAAAAAACGCCATAATATTCCATTTTAGTATCTATTATAACACGCTTTTATGATTTTTTCAAATGTTTTACACAAAAAAGTTTGCGCCAAAGCCGATATTTTTTGCAAAAGCGGTTTTTATGCGTTATTCGATAATCGCCAAATCGTTGAGCGCGCGTGTGTATGCAATATATTTTTCGCTGTCGCTCATACCCTCTTCCACCACTACGACGGAGCTAAATTCTAAACCTTTGCTTTCGTAAACGGTCATGATATTGATTTTAGAGCGGGATATTTTCCCTTTTTTCGCAAGGTCGTTATACGATTTGCGCAAATATTCATCCTTATTCTTTTCCGAACAAATTAGCGCTTTTAAGCCCTTTTTGTCCTTGAAAAACGCGTTAATGCCTTTGGGTTTGATAGTTTCCACCGCAGGTCCGTCATAGCCGATTGATTGCATATTCAACCCCAATCGATTTGCCACAAAGTCAACCACTTGGTTGGTGTTGCGGTAATTTTGGTTTAAGCCGTATAACGTAAAATCAGGAAATACCGTTTCCCAATTTTGCACGCCGCGCCAAGGGGTAACGTTTTGTGCAACGTCCCCAAACACGTTAAACGCTGATTTTTTATTGATTTTTTGAATTAACGCGTATTCGCAAGCGGAAACGTCCTGACCTTCGTCCACGAATACGTAGGAATATACGGGCGAAAGCGTTTCGCTGATGCCTGCGCAAATCGTACAAAGCGCGTAAGCGTCCGACTTATACATTTTCTTGGACGTCATACCGTATTTTTCCTTGTATTTTTTGACCGTTTCGCGGTAAAAATAACGGATAATATCGACGAAATTTTCCCCCGTACCGATTGCCGAAAAAGTCTTTTCTCCACGCAAATACCCGTAAAATTCGGCAAAAGCAACGTTGCCGTCACCGATTACGCGCACACGCTCGCGTACCTTTTCTATTTCTTGCAAAATCTCTTTTCTTCGCGCGATTCTGTCTGCGTATAAATACACGTCCACGTCGCCGATTTTTTGTTTGAAACGCATCAAATCCGCCATTTCTTTTTCAATGACTACGCGCAAGGAAGACAGGCTTTCTTCTGCCTCGTCCATAACACGTTCGCAAAAACGTACGGAAAAAGACGCACTTTTATAAAAAGAGAGCATTTGCCGATAAAAATATTCTGGTTCTTTCGCGCGTTCACTCTTTAACGTACCGTCGAAAAAGTCGTAAATATCCAAAACACAGTTCATAAATTCGCGGAAGGGTTTGGTATAATACAAACCGCCTTCTTTTCGTTCGCGAATTTCTCCCAAAACGGCGCGGCGAACGCGTACCGACGCGTTTTTGATACCTTCGTACGCCGTAATGGCGTTTTTGCTTTGGCGAATAATTTCCGCAATAAAATCCCGACACTCTTCCCCCGTAAACAAGCCGTAGAGGTTGTCGAAAACTTTGTCTAATTTCTTTTCAACGTCCGTAACAAACCGTTCGGAATACAAATAGGCAAGATACTCCTCGCTTTCCTTTTGCGTTTCGTCAATTCTGTCTGCAATAAAGATTTTTTCGTTTTTCAATACTTGCAAGAAATAATCTTGCACCGTCATCGTTTTTACGCGTTCTATCTCTAAAATCTCGGAAAGTTCGTCAATAAAGGCGTTGAACGAAGTGCTGGGCGTTAAAATTAGCACATCGCGCGGTTTGATGTCTTCGTTGTTGTACATTAAATAGCTTAATCGGTGCAGCATGACCATTGTTTTGCCGCTACCCGCACAGCCTTGCAGAACGAAATTGCTATCCTCGGGACAGGTAATTATTTCGTACTGCTTTTCCTGTATCGTTTCAATAATATCCTTTACCGCAGATTCCTGCTTGCGATTTTTTATAATTTCACGCAAAAACGGGTCGAGTACGTTTTCTTCGTCCCTATCGGCGATTTCTTCTGCGGAAAGGTAGTCTTTTAAGGATAAATACTCGTTTTTGAACGCCAAAACTTTGCCGCTTTTCGCGCGGATTGCACGGCGGAGCACCGTCTTATATTCGTATTCGTTAAAGGTAAACGTGGAACAGCTCTTTTGATAATACCGACGGGCAACGGGCGTACGCCAATCTAAAATTTCCAAACGGATATCCCCTTTTTTGCCGATATAATAACTGTTATACCCCTCGACGTTATCAATCAAGTCCATACGCGCAAAGTACGGTTCTTCAAAAAAAGGACGATACCCTTGCACTTTTTGATTTTCCTCGTCTATTAAGGCAAGTAAGTTTTTAATTTTACGGTAATTTTCCGCGCTACTCCCCTCTCGTTCTAAATCTTTAATTTCCGCTTGCGCGCCTTTTATCTTATTTTTATGCGGGCGAATACGCGCGATACGCAACATTTGCATTACCGCGTCCATGTGTTCGTCTTCGTACGCCTTTTGCTTTTCGTCATCTAAAAGGGACAAGAACCAATCTCGGTCGCCTGCCTTTTTCGTTTCTAATATTCGTATCAAGTTTTCATAAGAAAGTTTTTCGGACATAGTGCACTCCAAAATCCATACTTATTTTTAATAATACCATATTCAAACGAGAAAAGTAAAGGGTTTGGGCAAAATTTTCCAAATAAATTTTTCGCCCTTTTTCGACAACGGAAATAAAAAGTAAAAGCGAGCTTGACAGCTCGCTTTTTCTCACTATAATACAAAATTTTGGAAGAGAACAAACATCAGCGGTATCGTTCCGATTGCAAACAAGTGCGTAACTAGTGCCATACTCGCGGCGTCTGACGTATCCTTTCCGTACGCCGCAGGAATAACGATTGAGTTCAATCCCGTCGGCATACACGCAAAAATCATACCGCAAATTAAAAACGTTTCGTTAATAACCGCACCCTTAGGAATAAACGCAAACACCAAGATAAACAGCAACGGAAATAAAATCAATTTTGCAAAACTAATTGCATAAACTTGCCACTTTTTCACAAGCACTAGCAAATTGAGTTTGCCAATCGTCGCGCCTGTCAGCAGCATTGCCACCGGGGACATACAAAAGCCCGCATCTCCAATAATTTTTAACACGACTTTGGGCATATGCGCACTTAAACCGCTTAAACTGATAATTGCACCGATAATCAAAGCCACGAACATGGGATTTAAGAAAGATTTGAAATTAGAGGCAAAACTCTTTTTCTGTTCGTGGGTGTTACCAATCAGCAAAACGGGTACGCCCCACAAATAAATAATAAACCACAAGGGCAACGTAAATAAAATATATTGTAAATAATACTCTGCAAAAACTTCGCTGACAATCGCATAACCCATAAAGGCAAAATTAGATAATGCAAGGCTATACACCGCTATGTTTTGTACGTATTTTTCTTTATAGCAAAGTTTTGCCACTACGTAGGAAAGCAATAAGAATACGATACCGCAAACCGCCCCTAACAATATGAGTTGCCAGCTTTCTTTTAATTTCTCCACCGAACAATCCCTGATAAAGGTATTGAGAATCATCGCCGGCACGAAAAACGTAGTTTCAAATTTTGAAAGGACCTTCGTGGAATTTTCGGGAATAAATTTCCAACGACTTAAAACAAAGCCCACCAAAATAAACACGAACAGGTAAATCATTTGATTTAAGATAGGTGTAACCACGACAAAATCCCCTTTTTACATTTTTTCAGGAATACCGATTCCAAGTAACCCAAATGCATTTTTAAGCGCTTGCAACGTCGCGTTCGTCAACGCCAAACGGAACGTCTTCGTCTTTTCGTCCTCAGCAGAAAGAATTTTACAATTAAAATAGAATTTATTGAATTTTTGCGCCACGTCCACCGCAAAACGCGCTATGCAGGACGGCTCGTACTTTTCTGCCGCCATAGCCACCGTTTCGGGGAAGGTCGCAATCGCTTTTACCAGCTCGATTTCTTCCGCCGTCAATTCGGGTATTTCGTATTCCGTTACGATACCGCCCTTTTGCAATACGGAATTTGCTCTGGCGCAGGTATATTGCACGTATACGCTTGTTTCGCCGTCAAAATTGAGTACTTTGTCATACGAAAAGACGATATCCTTAATTTTATTATTGTACAATGCACCAAAAATAACCGCGCCAACGCCCACTTTTTGCGCCACGTCTTGCTTATTTTCAAGTTCGGGGTTCTTTTCGTCGATAATTTTATACGCTTTTTCGATACACTTGTTAATAACGTCTTCCAAGAACACTACGTTGCCCTTACGCGTAGACATTGTGCCCTCTTCCAACGAAACCATACCGTACGCTACGTGCACAAGATCTTTTGCCCATTCTTTGCCCATGAGCTCCAAAACCTTAAAGAATTGCTTAAAGTGCAGGTTTTGTTGGTATGCAACTACGTACAGACATTTATCAAAATTATACGTGTTTTTACGGTACTGCGCTGCCGCCATATCACGCGTTGCGTACAAGGACGAGCCGTCTGACTTCAAAATAATACAAGGCGACATGCCGTATTCTTCCAAATCAACCACCTGCGCGCCACGGCTTTCGATAAGCAAATTCTTTTCGCGGAGTTCGTCCACAATCGGTTGCATTTTGTCCGAATAAAAACTTTCGCCTGCGTACGAATCAAATTTGATATCGAGCATATCATAGATTTTTTGTACGTCTTTCAAGGTTAATTCCTTAAACCAATGGAAAAGCGCAAGACACTCTTCGTCGCCTTGCTCAATTTTTTTGAAATATGCGCGTGCCTCGTCGTCGTATTCGGGGTGTTCTTCCGCCTCTTGGTGGAATTTTACGTACAATTCGTTAAGCGCGCGAATACCGCCCTTTTCTATGGTATCTTTATCTCCCCAACGTTTATATGCGGAAATAAGTTTACCAAACTGCGTGCCGTAATCTCCCAAATGATTGATACCGACAGCGTTATAGCCCAAATAATTAAAAATTCGATACAACGCACCGCCGAGCACCGTTGTAGACAAATGCCCGATATGGAAAGGTTTTGCAATATTGATAGACGAATAATCGATACAAACCGTTTTTCCCTCACCGTCTTTGGACGCGCCGAAATTATCTTTTTCCCTAAGAATTTTGTCCATCGTCGCGCGAACAAAACCACCTTTATTTATCTTAAAATTAAGATAACCGTTTACCGCAGACACTTCGCTGATTACTTCGTCAGACATGGGTATTTTGTCTGACATAGTACTTTTCAGTTCTTCTGCAATCATAACAGGGCTTTTACGTAACACTTTGGCGAATTTGAAACAAGGCAAGGCGTAATCCCCCATTTCCGTATTGGGAGGCAACGCGATTAAATCGTAAATTTCATCCTTGCTTACGCCGTCAATGTCAATTTTGTCCGCAATGTACTTTTTGTAATCCATAATAAACACCTTCGTTTTATCTTTGATAAATTTACCATATTAATATAGCACATTTTTTTAATTTGAGCAAGTATTTTTTCAAATCGGGCGCGTTTAATTTGCCAAAAAATAAATTTTGTATTATAATAGAGCAGAAAATTGATATAAAGGAACGAAATATTATGAAATTAGGTGTTGTTGGTCTTCCCAACGTAGGCAAATCCACACTTTTTAACGCAATCACCCACGCTGGTGCAGAGTGCGCAAACTATCCTTTCTGCACGATTGAACCCAACGTTGGCGTCGTGGCTGTCCCCGACGAGCGTTTGGATAAACTTGCCGCTTTGTATAACAGTAAAAAAGTCACCCCCGCCGTAATTGAATTCGTCGATATCGCGGGCTTAGTAAAAGGCGCGTCCAGGGGCGAGGGTTTGGGCAATAAATTCTTGTCCCATATCCGCGAAGTTGACGCTATCGTACACGTCGTACGCTGTTTTGAGGACGCAAATATTACGCACGTGGACGATAAAATCGACCCGATTTCCGATATTGAAACCATCAATTTAGAACTCGTCATGTCGGATATGGACGCCGTACAAAACCGTATGAACAAAGTAAAGGTACAGGCTCGCGGCGGCGCGGATAAGAAAGCGCAGGAAGAATACGCTTTCTTAGAAAGACTGTACGCACATCTTGAAAGCGAGAAACCTGCGCGTAATTTTGCCATTACCGACGAAGAGAAAGAATTTTTGAAGAATTGTTTCCTTTTGACGGTAAAACCGGTTATCTACGCGGCAAATATCAAAGAAGACGACATGGGCAAAGACGAGGACACTCTCCCCCACGTTGTTAAGGTAAAAGAATTTGCCGCAAGCGAAGGCGCGGAAACGTTGGTTATCTGCGCAAAAACAGAAGAAGAACTTTCGCAGATGGACGACGAAGATAAAGCTATGTTCATGGAGGAATTTGGTCTGGGCGAAAGCGGTTTGGACCGTTTAATTAAAAAATCCTACGCGCTTTTAGGATTGATTTCTTATCTCACCGCAGGCGAGAAGGAAACGCGTGCTTGGACGATTACGAAAGGCACGAAAGCCCCTCAGGCGGCAGGCAAAATCCACTCTGACTTTGAAAAAGGTTTTATCCGCGCAGACGTAGTGAATTGGGAAATTTTGGTAACGCTCGGCTCTATCCCTGCTGCAAAAGCGGAAGGTAAAGTTCGCAGTGAAGGCAAAGAATATATCATGCAAGACGGCGACGTAGTAGAATATTATTTCAACGTTTCCAAGAGCAATAAATAATATAAAAACACCAACGAAAACCCCGCGATACACCGCGGGGGTTCTTCTTGATATAAGAAAATCGCGGGAGCAATCCCGCGATTTTTTATACCAATACGTGCTGAGCAAGTAAATATTCTTCTAAAATCTGCGCCGCAAACGCCACCATATCTCCGCAGGCGCGTTTTTTGTAATATTCTTTCGTGCGTTCTTCCGCTGCGCCGCCTACTTCTACGGGCAATTTCATCCCTGCAAGCAATTCCAAGCAAATTAAACTGCCGCATTCTGCTTTGAATTTACCGCAAAGTTCCTGCACGATGGCATATACCTTTTTCTTGTTTTCGGGGGAATTTTCCCCGTCCGCAAAGACCATACCAACCACGGCAGCCATTCCGCTGACCGCGCCGCAGGTCAAACGCAAACGTCCCAAACCACCGCCAAAGGGTAACATCATTTTTTTTATAATCTGTTCGTCTACACCGCAAACGTCCGCAAACGCCAATGCAACCGCCTGAGAACAGGCATATCCTTCCAAAAAATACGCTTTTGCCCTTTCTGCCCTTGACATTTTTTATTACTCCTGTTATAATTATATATGCAAACGAGAAAACTGTATTTGAATTATTCTTTATGAATTATAACACATTTTTTCGTTTTTTTCAAGAATTTACGGGTACTTTCACCCGATTACATAGGAGAAATGAGAATATGATTGGTGTAGTGATTGCAATGCAAAGCGAGGCGGACATCCTGCTGGACGAAATGCAGATTGTACGTTCTTTGCGTATCAGCGGAAAAAACGTGCACGTGGGGACGGCGTACGACAAAGATATCGCCGTTTGCGTTTGTGGCGTCGGTAAAGTCAACGCGGCGCTCGGCGCACAGCTTTTGATTAGTAAGTTCGACGCGGAAAAGTTGTTAAACTTAGGCGTGGCAGGCGGTTTGAACAAGGACACGGAGCTTTGTCAGGTCTATCAAATCAAAGCCGCTGTGCAGTTTGACTTTGATTTAGTGCAGCTGAACGGCACGAAAATCGGTACGCTCAACGAATATACCGAAAATTATTTGGGCTTAAACCTGTTGAAAGCGGATTTCCCCAAGAAAAACCTCGGCACGTCCGACCGTTTTAATGATTCCCCTGCCGATTATCGGCTCTTGACCGCGGAATTGCAAGCAGATATTCGCGATATGGAAGGCGCAGCGATTGCTCAGGCAGCGTATGCCGCGCAATTGCCCGTATATTCTATCAAGGCGATTTCCGACGTAGCAGGCAGCGGCAGCACGACCGAACAGTTTTTGATTAACAAAGACAAGGCTTTGCAAAATTTGAAATCTGTTCTTCCTCTTATTTTTGAAGAATTGTAAGCAAGTTAATACCAAGGAGAAATTATGGTTGATTTAGGCGATTGGAACGAGCGGCTTGCTCCGTTATTCGCTGACGAGCGGTATCTGAAAATTCGCAAATTTTTGATTGACGAATACAGAAATTACGTGGTTTATCCCGATATGTACGATTTGTATAACTGCTTTCGATACACGCAGTTTGCCGATTTGAAAGTCGTATTATTGGGGCAAGACCCCTATCATAACGTCGGGCAAGCCCACGGGCTTTGTTTTTCCGTGCAAGAGGGCGTGCCCAATCCCCCGTCATTAGAGAATATTTTCAAGGAACTGAAAACGGATATCGGTTGCGAAAAGCCGAAAAACGGTACGCTTACCAAATGGGCAAAAGAGGGCGTTTTACTGATGAACACCTCTTTAAGCGTACGCGAGCATCAGGCAAATTCCCACTCGAAATGCGGTTGGGCATGGTTTACGGACAGCGTAATCAAGCTGATTTCCGACCAAAAAGAACACGTGGTATTTATCCTTTGGGGCGGCAACGCAAGGAGTAAAAAGGCGTTGATTGACACATCCAAACACCACATCATCGAAAGTGCGCACCCCTCGCCTTTATCGGCATACGCAGGATTTTTTGGCAGTAAACCTTTTTCAAGAACGAACGAATATTTAATCGCAAACGGTTTACGTCCTATCGACTGGAATTTGACGAAATAATTTTATAAAAACCAAAACGCAGGAATTATTCCTGCGGTTTTTCTTCGTTTTCCGTATTATTTGGGTCGAATTTTTCACAAAGACGACACCACGTTCTTTTGCCACATTTGGGGCATTTCAAATAACGTTTATGCCATGCATGGATACCCATTACATAGGCAACTACCGTCGGAACAAAGCGTGTTTTACAATGGGCGCATTGAAAGGCAAATATCGTACGCTCCCACATAATCCCCACGACGATGCCAACCGTTATAATGATGACCGCAACTACGATTAGCGAAATACGCGCGACCATAGGCATATCCACGTACGCCACTACGGCGCAAATGGATACAAACGCCAAAATTACAATCAACATCATCAACGTTTCTAAACAATATTTTAATCGAAATTCATTTTTTTGTTTCATAAGCTCTACCATGTTTTGTTCTGCATTTTTTTTGTATTCGGAATCCGATAACCTCTTTCCACTCAACAGTTCGTTGACGGTAATACCAAGCTCGTCGCAAAGTGGCAAAAGTAAAGAAACTTCTGGCAACCCTCTGCCCTGTTCCCATTTGGAAACCGTTTTGTCGCTGAGTAACAGTTTATCCGCAAGTTCCTTTTGCGTTAAACCGCGCTCACGGCGAAGTTCCGCTATAAATTTTCCCGTTTGTTTTTGATCCATTTCGTTCACTCCTACGGTTATTTTAGCAGAAAATTTTGAAAAAATGCACCCACGCCCCGTAGAGTTTTGTGAAAAATCACTCTACGCGCGGTAGAAAATCACATTACTTTTACATTAATTTCGCCAAAATCTTCTTCAAAGCGTATTTGCAATGCTCATAAGTCAAACCGCCTTGGAAATACGCGGTATAAGGCTCTTTTACAGGCGCGTCGGCAGAAAGTTCAATGCTCGCCCCCTCCACAAAACAACCTGCCGCCATGATAACTTTGCTGTCATACCCGGGCATATCCCACGGCTCTAAGGTAACGTAGCTGTCTACGGGCGACGCCTCTTGTACCGATTGAATAAAATCGCAGAGCTGTTTTGCCGTATCAAAACGGATTGCGCGCGTGATATCCGCAGGCGTTCGGTCCAATTTTGGGAAGTTTTCATAACCGAGATTTTCCATACATTTGCCAATCAAAAGGCTGCCTTTTATCGCCTGATTGACCGTGTGCGGCGACATAAACAAGCCCTGATAGAAAAGCCGCCAACCGTACGCGTACGAGCCGACTTCATTCCCAATCGACGGCGCTGTCAAAC
>JAZNXZ010000060.1:0-7685 GCA_045594165.1 Candidatus Scatosoma sp. | reverse complement strand
TCTCCGTCAAACAGATTTTTTGCCTTTTCAATATCTATCAATACGCCCTCGGGAACAATCAGCTCCCCGATTTTTACCGCTGCCTCTACAACCTTAAACATACTGCGCCCCGAAAGCGCCACCTTTCTGCGGTATTTCACAGCCAAATCGATAATCTGCTGCAATCTGTGCACGTTAGATGCAAACGTCGCAATAATCAAACGGCGGTTGGTATTTTCCGAAAACAAATGGTCAAGCGTCGTGCCCACCACCGTTTCGCTCATGGTATACCCCGAGCGTTCAATATTGGTCGATTCGCTCATATACAGCAGAACGCCTTCTTTGCCCAGCTCGGCAATGCGTTTTAAGTCAATCGGTTCGCCTGCGACGGGCGTTAAGTCAATTTTGAAATCCCCGCTGTGATAAATTAAGCCGTTCGGCGTATAAATCGCCAACGCACACGCACCCGATATCGAGTGATTGACGTTGATAAATTCTACCTCAAACGCACCGAGTTTTACCCGTTCGCCTGCCCGCACGACGCGTTGCACGGCGTTTTTAACGTTATGTTCCTGTAACTTGTTATCCGTGAGCATCAACGTTAATTTCGTGCCGTAAATCGGTGTGTTTTCGTTGATTTCTTTCATCAGATACGGGATACCGCCGATATGGTCTTCATGCCCGTGCGTAAGCAAAATGCCGCGGATTTTATCCTTATTTTGCGCCAAATACGTGATATCGGGCACGACCGAATCCACCCCGGGCATATCTTCGCTGTTGGGGAACGTCAACCCTGCGTCTATAATGACGATATCGTTTGCATATTCAATCGCCGTCATATTTTTGCCGATTTCACCAACCCCACCCAAAAATACAATTTTGACGGGGCGAGCCTTTTTGCCTTTACCCGATTGTTTTACAATTACTTTTTCGGGTTGTTTCACGGCATCCGCCTTTTCGCCGCGCGCGCGTTTTTGCTTTTTAACGGCGGTGTCTACCTCCTTATTGGAGTCCTGCAGGGGCGCAAGTTTCTTTTTCGGCTTTTCCGATTGTACGCCTTGCGGCTTGTCCAACTTGACCGCACGACGTTTTTTCGGTTGTTGCATTACAGCATAATCGAATGACGCTACGTCAAAGGACGTCCCCATCGGATTTTTTTGTTTTGCCCGGACTTTTTTAACAGGAGCCGTTTTTTCTTCCTGTTGGTTTTTTCTTTCCTTTTTTTCTTTCACCTTACTAACAAATTCTCCTTAACGGATTTTTCCGTTCATAAAATAGAGAGCCGAAAATATGAAATTATCAGCTCTCCATCTTTTATTCATATGTATCTTTTGTATTTACCTTAGAAGTTAAGGCTGATCTTCTTACCTTGCGTTACTTTGATAAGGCCTTTCTTAATCAATTCTTCGTCCGTTTCGTATTCGTATTCAGCAACGTAGTCAACCGGTTCGAACGTAGGATCTTCAGCAGCCTCCAACTTCGCAGCAAGGTATTTTACCAAACGAATTGCTTTCTTTGCACCTACTTCGCTCTTAACCTTTACCAGGAAAGGCGTAGCTTCGTATGCCTTTTGATCGCTCACGTCGTTTTGATGATATACCGTTTCTTTGAGTTCGGGATCGTTAACGTCAAGAGCAAGATAGAGTTTCAACGTTTTACCTACGACCGTCATCTTTGCAATCGTGTCGCGACCAAAGTTGAATCTATCGCCCTGCAAGCTAACCGTCGAGTTAATTCTCTTATACGATTCAAACGCATTCTTAATGTCGCTGTAATAAACTTTCAGTTTGGTTTCGCTCTGTTTCATCTTTGCGACAAAGCTCTTCTTATAGCGGGTAACCAAGCCGTCGTCTTCTGCGACCTCTTCTGCCGCTGTCACAGCAATTTCTTCCGCCGCAGATTCGCAAGGCTCTACACATGCGACGCCGTTTTTCTTTAATGCAGCCAATTCTTTTTCAAGCTCGGCAATACGAGCCGACAGCTGTGTATAAATCGTTTGATTTTGCTTATAAGCAAAACGAATTTCTTTTGCCAAAGATTCCAATGTCAATTCCTTTCCTGTTACGTTGTTGTCAGCCATGCCTTCACCTCTTTTAATTTTTTACCGTCCACCGCAAAAGGATAGAAACGGTATCCGTTGTATTATAACCTTGACGGATTTTCTTTTGCTGTTATAATTATAACACATCAAAGCTCGTCGGTCAAGGGGTTAGAGAAAAATTTTTATTCAAAAAACGGCTTTTTTTGCGATTTTTTTGCTTTTTTTTCGCATTTTTTTGCAAAGCTCTTACTTTTCCTCTTTCTTGTTCGTTGCGAACATGGGTATCACGCTTTGTGTTTTTTACAAAGTCTTTGCACCCATTTCACTAACTCGACAACGGGAATAACACACAATCCCATACCGACCGCAACGGCGTATTCGATTATCCCTACGTGTTCAAAACCGAATGCGTTTGCCAAGAACGGGATTTCGCATACAGCTGTCGTAAGCAACAGCGAACCGACCGCCGCAAGCCAAAGCACTATGTTTTGATTTTTCATCGAAAAAGCGCTATCCCGTTGCGAACGCATATTAAAGCTGTGGAAAATTTCCGCCATGGAAAGGGTTAAGAACGCCATCGTCATACCGTGTCCTTCCGCGGACATCTTCGTTATACCCGTAGGCGCAAGCACGTATCTGCCTAAGAAATACGAACCAAGCGTTAATGCCGCAAGCAATATCCCCTGATACAGCACGTCTATACCCAAACCGCCTGCAAATATCCCTGATTTCGGGTCGCGCGGCTTTCGTTTCATAACGTTGGGTTCTGCTTTTTCCACACCGAGCGCAAGCGCGGGGAACGTATCCGTAATCAAGTTAATCCAAAGCAAGTGTACGGGTTTGAGCAACGTAAAACCACAAAGCGTTGCCACGAAAATACCGATAACCTCACTCATGTTAGAGGCAAGCAAGAATTGAATTGCTTTACGGATATTATCGTAGATACGTCTGCCCTCTTCTACCGCACCGACAATCGTTGCGAAGTTGTCGTCGGTAAGTACCATGTCCGCTACGTTTTTCGTTACGTCCGTACCCGTAATACCCATACCGACGCCGATATCCGCCGCTTTGATAGAGGGCGCGTCGTTGACGCCATCTCCCGTCATTGCGGTAATATATCCTGCTCCGCGCCAAGCGTTGACAATACGCGTCTTGTGTTCAGGCTGAACACGTGCGTATACGCTGATATGGCGGAACTCTTTTTCAAACGTTTCGTCGTCCATTTCGTCGAGCTGTGCACCCGATACCGCGCGGACGTTCTCGTCCAAAATACCCAACTCTTTGGCAATCGCAATCGCCGTATCAATGTGGTCCCCCGTAATCATAATCGGGCGAATCCCTGCATCACGGCATTGTTCAATCGCCACTTTTACTTCGGGACGAACGGGGTCAATCATGCCGCAAAGCCCCGTAAAACAAAGCCCTTCTTCCAACGTTTCGGGAGAATATGCCTCGGGCTGTTCTTTCCAAACGCGCGTTGCGCATGCCAACACACGCAAAGCCCTATCTGCCATCGCTTTGTTTGCCGCTAAAATTTCCGCTTTGTATTCCGCCGTCATAGGCACGGCTTTACCGTTCAAAACGTAATGGGTACAACGGTCGATAACAACGTCGGGCGCACCTTTCGTATATTGTATGATGCCGTCCTCTATGCTGTGCACCGTAGACATCATTTTTCTGTTCGAGTCAAAGGGCGCTTCGCCGATACGGGGATACTCTGCCTTTAACGCAGGGTTCTTCATACCGATTTTATCCGCCCAAACTACAAGCGCCGTTTCCGTCGGTTCACCCGTAACCTCGCCCTGTTCGTCGATTGCTGCGTCGCTGCAAAGCGCCATAGCGCGTGCAATCGCGTTTTCGTCTTCACCGAAGAAATCCACGACGGTCATTTTGTTTTGCGTGAGCGTACCCGTCTTATCCGAGCAAATAATCTGCGCGCAACCGAGCGTTTCTACCGCCGTCAATTTACGGATAATCGCGTTGCGTTTGGACATGTTGGTAACACCGATAGACAGAACGACGGTAACCACCGTAGCAAGCCCTTCGGGAATCGCCGCAACAGCCAAGGAAACCGCCGCCATAAACGATTCGATACCTACGTCCACGTTGATCGTGCCTGCGTAGATAATCTTTACCGCAAACACCACGGCACAGATGCCCAAAACGAGCCCGGTAAGAATTTTGGAAAGCTGCGCAAGCTTTCTTTGCAAAGGTGTTTTTCCTTCTTGCGCCTGTGCCAAAGCACCTGCGATTTTACCCATTTCGGTATCCATACCCGTTGCGGTAACAACGGCAATACCTCTGCCGTACACTACCGTACCGCCCATATATACCATGTTTTTGCGGTCGCCAAGCGGAACGTCTCTACCCGAATCGCCGACTTTAATTGCGGAAACAATCTTTTCAACGGGGACAGATTCGCCCGTGAGTGCCGCCTCTTCAATCTTCAAACTGGCGCTTTCTAAAATTCTGCCGTCCGCAGGCACAGCGTCGCCTGCTTCCAATATAATAATATCGCCGACGACCAAATCTTCACTGGGAACGACTTGTATTCTGCCGTCACGGAACACCTTAGAATGCGCCGCCGACATTTCTTGCAACGCCTCTATTGCTTTTTCCGCCTTACTTTCCTGCACGACGCCCAAAACGGCGTTAATCAAAACGACTGCGCCGATAATGATTACGTCCACATACCCCTCGCCTTCGCGCACCGCAAGCACGCCGCTGATTACCGCCGCAACGATCAAAATAATAATCATCGGATCGGCGAGCTGTTCTAAAAAGCGACGGACAATCGATTTTTTCTTTGCCGCTATCAGCTTATTTTTGCCGTTTTGCGCCAAGCGTTCGTTTGCCTGCTCAGTGCTAAGCCCCGTTTTATCGGACGTATTTAACGCCTGTAAAACCGCCTGTTTGTCTTCGCAATAATGTTTCATAGCTGCTCCTATCTCTTTATTTTTATTCCATATTTACACACAAATAATACTTTGTGTACAAAAAAACAAGCACGGACAACGCCGTACTTGAAAAATCTTTCGTATAAAAACGGGTTTTTCTCGCACGACGATTGCCGATAACGAGTCTTGCAATAAAGGCAGCCAGACGTATTTTACGCCGAGATTGTTGACTTGCCACCGCCTAAGCGTTTGCTACTCCCTCTGTTTATAGTTTCAGTATAACAGTTTTGAGAATATTTGTCAAATGTTTGAAAGTAATTTTTTAGCAAAAGAAAAAATCGGCGTTTCCACCGATTTTTTTCTATGTGTTTCGTTAAAAAGGTAACAATACCAGCAAATTGCACGCCACAACGATAAGCGCGAGTGCAAACGGATAGGTTGCCGCATACGCCGACGATACGTCGTCCGTACCTGCTACGCTAATGAGCGAACCGAGCGCAGGCGTACTGGTCATGCCGCCCGTAATCGAGCCAAGGTTGTTGAAAATCGACAGCTTGAATACGTATTTGCCAAGGATAAATCCAAGCACCATCGGTACGGTTGCCATAATGATGCCGTATACAATGTACACCCACTTGAAAGACGAAATAAAGTTAACGCCACCGGGGATACCTGCCCCGACAAGGAACAACACCAAACCAAGTTCACGGAAGAAGTTGAGCGTCTGTTTGGACACCTTCATATCGATTTTGCCAAAATGTCCAAAATGCCCTACGATAAGACCTGCAATCAGCGTACCGCCCGACGAACCAAAACTAAAGAAGTTTCCTTTGCCGATAGGCACTTTGATACAGCCGATTAACAACCCCAAAACGATAGTCGTCATAAACGGGAAGAACCCAAATTCATCAATCGAAAAACGTTTTTTACCGTCGTCTTTTAATTGCAAGGTGTTTGCAGCAACGAAAGTTTCCCTTTCTTTTGCAATGTCTACCTTCAAAATCTTAGGCATAATTTGCACGAACAATACTACCCCGAGTACCCCGTACAAATAGCCGATACCATAGCCTGCGGTAACGTTGTTTTTCATTTGTTCGCTAATCGTTTCCGCTGAACCCTTTGCCGCCGAAAATGCGGGGGTAGACGTAAGCGAACCAGACAACAAACCTGTACCCATACCAATATCCATCTGCGTATCGATGGCAGAAATCAAAATGGTGATACCTACACCAACCAATACAATAATTGCGCCCATAAACACGTAGGACATCATACTTTTATTGAAAGAACGGAAGAACTTAGGACCTGCAATCAAGCCAACAGCCGTTACGAATAATACCGTACCGATATTGGAAATGGTGCTAAACACACTTTCAATCGAATAAGTCTTAAATTTGCCAAGGGCAACCGATGAAACAATTTCCCCTGCTTCGTCTTTAATATAACCTAAACCGCCATCAAACGATTTCGCCGTACTCCAAAGGGTAATCTGCTTGCCTGCAATTTCAACCGTGGGATATTTGGAAAAAATAACCCCAACAACAATAGCAACCAGCAATACGCCTGCCGTACCAAGCGAGATGCCTTTAATGGAAATTCTGCCGATAAGCAACCCTAAGACAATTACGGCAAAAGCAATAAACAAAGGCACTAATAAAGCACTAAACACCTCGTAAAAATACATAATACACTCCTATTTTAGACGGACGAAAACGCACAAAGCGTACTTACCTCGTGCGTTTTGTCCTTGATTATTTCATCAATTTTCCTATTTTTAGTTTGCCTTTCTTCTGTAATCGGGCAACAATTTAGGCGACTGCGTTTCGGATTCGATACCAGCGTCGCTAAGTTCCTTTTCAAAAGCGTCTACGTGGTCAAGCGTCAATTCTTTGAGTTCTACACTCTTGTACTTTTCGCCTGCTTGCTGACCTGCGTTTCTACCGAACACGATGATGTCGAGCAAGGAGTTACCCATCAAACGGTTTGTACCGTGGATACCGCCGACCGCTTCGCCTGCAACGTACAGGTTTTCAATGCACGTCATACCGTTTGCGCCGATATCGATACCGCCGTTTTGGTAATGGAGCGTGGGATAAATCAAAATCGGTTCTTTGCGGATATCAATACCGTATTTACCGAACATTCTAAGCATTGCGGGGATACGCTTTTCAATCGTGCCCTCGCCGTTCAAAATGTCGATAAGCGGCGTATCGAGCCATACGCCTTCGCCGTCCGTCGTCTTGATACCGTTGCCGTTCTGTTTACATTCGCGGATAATCGAGGACGCCGTTACGTCACGCGTTTCCAACGAATACACGAACGCCTCACCGTCTTTGTTGACGAGCTGTGCACCGAGCGAACGCACCTTTTCAGTTACGAGCGCGCCGTAAATTTGAGTGGGTTCTGCAGCGCCGGTGGGGTGATATTGTAAAGTATCAGCGTATAAAAGGCTTGCGCCTGCGCGGTAAGCGAGAACTAAACCGTCAGCCGTTGCACCGTAGTGGTTAGAAGTTGGGAAACCTTGATAGTGAAGTCTACCAGCGCCACCCGTTGCGATAACTACGGTTTTAGCCTTAGCGATTAAGATTTCGCCCGTTTCCATATTTTGAAGAACGGCACCTGCTGCTTTACCTTCAACGTCTTTAATAATTTCTATCGCTGCGGTAAAGTCAACAACGGGAATACCTCTATTAAGAACTTCGTCACGAAGAGTTCTCATAATTTCAGCGCCCGAATAGTCTTTACAAGCGTGCATTCTCTTTCTAAGT
>JAZNXZ010000059.1:0-7031 GCA_045594165.1 Candidatus Scatosoma sp. | reverse complement strand
GAAAGTTAAAAAATGCGCCAATCGGGGATATTGCTAAGCAGGTATAGCGTGTGATAAACTATAAGTGGAAAAAATAAAAATAATGAAAGATTTAAAGAATGAAAGATTTAAAGGAATTATAGATTATGGTAAAAACAAGATACCCGATTACGGCTACTTTTATTGATGAAATTACATACGATATTCCTGCTTCCAATTGGACGAATGAGCAGTGGGCGCAGGATTTGGACAATATGAAAGAGGTTGGTATTGACACCCTTGTGATTATGCGCAGCGTGTTTTACGATAAATGCATCTATCCCTCTAAAATTTTCCCCACTTTAAAAAAGGAAAACGAGGATTTTTTGGGGTTCATTTTAGAAGAAGCTGCAAAAAGAGATATGCAAGTCTTTGTAGGGTTGTATATCAGTAATTTGACTTGGAACGACGGGGACTATCAATTTGAAGTAGAGCAAAATAAAAAGTTCTTAAAAGAATTTTTAGAACGCTATAAAAATATTTCCTCGTTTAAAGGTTGGTATATCCCGCAAGAGGGCGGCTCTAAGGCGTTCAATTTGAAAGAAACGACGGCTGCTATTGCGAAGCTTTGTAAAGAAGTTACGCCTGATAAACCGATTTTGATCAGTCCGTTTTTCAAAGGACGCAACCACTCTCCTAATGATTTCTACACGCCTAAAGACACGGAAAAATTGTGGATGGAAATCTTGTCGGAGGGCGGCAAATATATCGATTATTGCGCATTCCAAGACGGCACCGTGCCTCTTGACGAATACGCACAATATTTGGAAGCGATTAAGAGAGTTTGCGACCATTACGATATCGAGCTTTGGGCAAACGTGGAAACCTTTGAAAGAGACGTGCGTCAGATGTATTTCCCCATTCCTTTCGACGTTTTGCGTCGCAAGATTGAAATTGCAGAAAAATATGTGGAAAAATGCATCACGTTTGAATTTTCCCATTTCTTAAGCCCACAGTCGATTTTCCCTTCTGCAAAAAATTTGAATACGCTGTATCGTAACTATTACGAAAAAAAGTAAATGAATTATAGGTGCAGAATGAAAAATTTAGCGAATTACAAAGCATTATTTGAAAAAGAACTGTTTGAAAACGTTATTCCGTTTTGGACAAAAAATGCGCTCGACGAGGTAAACGGCGGTATTTATAATTCCTTGGACAGAAGAGGGGAAATCTATTCCACCGATAAAAGCGTTTGGATGCAGGGGCGCGCGGCGTATATGTTTTCTTACGTATACAACAGCTTAAAGAAAGAACCTCAATATCTTACGATTGCAAAATCTTGCTTGGATTTTTTGGAAACGCATTGTATCGACGAGGACAAGCGTATGTATTTCTCCGTAACGAAAGAGGGTTTGCCTCTTCGCAAGCGTAGATACTGGTTCTCGGAGTCCTTTTACATAATTGCTTGCGCGGAATATTTCAAGGCGACGGGCGAGAAAAAATATCTTGAAACGGCAAAGTGGTATTACGATTTTATTTGGTTAATCAACGAAAACGGGGACAACGACCCGTATAAAATTACGCCGAAAGTTTACGCAAGTACGCGTGATACGCGTAGTCTTGCTTGCCCTATGATTTTGTTGAACGTTACGCACATTATGCGCGAAGCGGATACGGAAAACAAGGCGAAATACGATAACAATGCAAAACAGCTTTTGGAAGAAATTGAAAAATATTTCTATAAGCCCGATTTGCATATTATGTTGGAAAGCGTTGGGCAGAACGGCGAAATTATTTCGGAATCTGCGCCTTGCCGTGTGGTAAATCCTGGGCATGATATCGAGTGTTCGTGGTTTATTCTTGATGAAGCAAACTATTTCGGCGAAGAAAAGTGGAAAATCCTTGCAAAAAACATCTTCGACGACGCAATTGTAAACGGTTGGGATACAGAATACGAGGGGATTAAATATTTTGTCGATTACCTGGGCAAACCCGTGGAAGCGTACGAACACGATATGAAGCTTTGGTGGCCGCATAACGAAGCGGTAATTGCGTTATTAAAGCTTTATAAGGAATACGGCGAAGAAAAGTATTTGCATTGGTTTGAAAGGGTAACGGATTATGCGTTTAAGCATTTCTCCGACCCGACTTACGGGGAATGGTTCGGTTATTTAAGAAGAGACGGCAAGCCTACCGAACCCCCTTGCAAAGGGCATATGTATAAAGGTCCGTTCCACGTTTTGCGTATGCTCGCTAAATGTATTGAGATGTTATCGAAAGATTAAAAACGAGCGATAAAGTCAAAAGAGGTTGGGGATTATGATTTGTACAAAATTCGTTTGCGCAACGGAAGAATACGGAGGGATAGAAAATCCTATTCCCGCCCCGCTTTTTAGGGGGGTATTTTGCGGTGAGCAATCCAAAAAGTACACGTTGACCATTTGTGGATTGGGCTTTTATGAATTATTTATAAACGGGCAAAAAATTACGAGAAGCAAGCTCGCGCCCTATATCTCTAACCCTGATGATTTGCTGTATTACGATACCTACGACGTGAGCCAATACGTGCAAAAAGGCGAAAACGTAATTGGGGTAATGCTCGGCAACGGATTTTTGAATAGTTATACCAGCGTTTGGGGATTTGATAAGGCAAAGTTCCGTTCTGCTCCCAAATTTGCGATTTGCGTTCAAGAAAACGATTCTGTTATTTTAGATGCGACTGCATTCAAAACGGCGCAATCCCCCATTATTTTTAACGATTTAAGAATCGGGGAATGGTATGACGCAAGGAAAGAAAAAGAAATTGAAAATTGGTCTTGCGTTGGTTATGATGACAGTAAATGGCATAAGGTAAAAAAAGCAAAAACTCCGCTTGGGAGGGCAGTACTTTCGGACGTTACGCCGATTGTAGAAACGGAGCGAAAAAAAGCGCAGCAAATCATTTACAGCGACGGCGGATATCTGTTTGACTTTGGTGAAAGCATTTCGGGCGTGGCCGAATTAAAAATACGTGGCGAGTGCGCTCAAAAAATCCGCATTGAGTACGGTGAAGCTCTGCTTGAAGGGCAAATTTTATATAAAAAGAATATAGTTTGCGCTTTGGAAAATAAAGACTTGTGGCATACGGATTATTACACGTGTAAGGGCGAGGGTGTAGAGACTTACAAGCCGTATTTCACTTACCACGGTTTTCGATACGTGTACGTGGAGGGAATTCAAAGGGAACAGCTTACCGACGATTTATTGACTGCGGTTGTTTATCGCGCGGATTTTGGCTCTTCCAATACCTTTTGGTGTGATAATCAAGTGGTCAATACGTTGCAGGAGATGACCGTAAGAAGCGATTACTGCAATTTTATACACATTCCCACCGATTGTCCGCATCGCGAAAAAAACGGTTGGACGGCAGATATTGCTATTTCTTGCGAGCAATTTTTATATAATTTTGATTGCAGTAAAGAGTTGGAGGAGTGGTTAAAAAATGTGCGCTTTGCGCAACGTGAAGACGGCGCGTTTCCGGGAATCGTACCAACTGCGGGTTGGGGATTTGAATGGGGCAATGGTCCTGCATGGGATTACGTCATTGTAGAGTTACCTTACGTAATTTATCGTTTTTTGGGGAATGAGCAAATTCTGAAAGATAACGCTGAAGCAATCTATCGGTACGTGCGTTATTTAAAAACAAAGATAAATAATAATGGGGGAATCGCCTTCGGTTTAGGGGATTGGTGTGATTGCAATGCTGCATATAACGTTGCGTACACAACTCCGTTAGAGATTACGGATATGTTAATGGCGATAGAAATTTGTCAAAAAGCCTCCTTTATCTTTGAGAAAATACAAGAAAAAGAGAAAAGTGCAGAGTGTCTTTTATTGGAAAGACAAATCAAGCAGAGCTTTAAAGACTTGCACGTAAAAGGCTGTGCGGTGGATGCGCCTACACAAACAGCGCAGGCAAAAGCCATTGACGTTGGCATTTTTGGGGGCGAAGAAAAAAGAAAAGCGATTAAAGAGCTTGTAGAACGCATTCATCGAGATAACGATACGTTTCGTGTAGGCGTTATCGGGGCGCGAGTATTGTTTAGGGTGCTTTGTGAAGGCGGATATCAAGATCTTGCGTTAAAGCTAATTACGCAAGATGCGTATCCCAGCTATTATTACTGGATAAAACTTGGTTATAGTACACTTGGCGAGTCGTTTTGGGAAAGACGGGAAAATTCTTTGCTTAGAAAAGACGGTGGTGAATTCGGTTCTATGAACCATCATTTTTGGGGAGATATTTCCGCTGTATTTTATAAATATATACTCGGTTTACAAGTCAACCCGAATATGGATGACCCGAATCGTATTGTCATAAATCCCAAAAAATTCGCGGGAGTAAATAAGGTAAAAGGGGTGTATAAACGCAACGGCAAAGAATTGGAGATTGCAATTTCGTATATGGGCGATACGGTTAAGGTTGATATCCTAAAAAACACGGGATTTAACGTTGAAATCGTGCATAGTTAGCTCGTATAACGCAAGTGAGAATTTTGGAAAAACAAGCAAAGGTGTTACTATCATTCGGGGTAAAATTTACCGTATAATACTTATTTTAATGGATAGTCTTGTGTGGAAATGCTGCGTTTTCTAAATTGTATAGGAGTTTCGTTAAATTGTTTTTTGAAAAGATGGTTAAAGTGACTGACAGATTCAAATCCTAATGCGTTCGTAATCATTAGAGTGGTCATATTGGTTGTTGCCAATAATTGTTTTGAATGCTGTAATTTTATGTTGTTTACATATTGTGTAATGGTTTGATTTGTATATTTTTTGAAAAGTCGCGTTAGGTTAGAATAGCTGTAGGGCAATTGCGCTTGCAATTCCTTAATATCCTTTGTGGATAATTGTGGATTGTTTAAGTTTTTAATAAATAAAGCCAATTCATTGGGGATGGAAGTAGTGGATTGGTTTTGTCTTAAAAATTGCATCATCAATGAATGGAAGAGAATATTACATTGCTCTTCAGCGTGCGGAGTGCTTTGATTGTTTGTGCCTTGTATTTCCAAACAGCCGTTTGTTAAATGTTCTAAAAAGGATGGCGAAAGTGAAAACATACGGGGCTGTGGATCCAAGCGTATTCTATCGTAAAGAACAGGTGAAAATAGTTCCAACAGGCGTTTCATGTATGTGTCTTGCGCCAAAAAAGTCAGCCCTTGAAACTGATTTTTTTTCCGTTCAGGGAAAACAAACGAATGCCGATCATTCGGACCAAGCAAGTAAGCGGTGCCGGTAGATAAAACGGTTTCCGTGCCGTTGATTCGTTGTATCATGTGGTCGTTTAAGGTGATGAGGATTTCCCAATCGGTATGTCCGTGATAAAAAGGGTATTCAAAGTTCATCCAGTAAAATGAAGTATTTGCATTTTTCCAAGGTGATGAATGGGCAAAAGAACTTACGGAAAACCCTTCTGTTTCGGTTACAGTTCCAAGATAAGGATATTTTTTTTTGATAACAGTTTCCATAACTTAATTTTAACAATATATTTGGGAAAAGTCAACAAATAAGACATGCAATTTTCAAGCTAAATTTCTGATTTTAATATTTTGTTTTTTTTGCTTTAAGAAGAACCTATTCCGTTGAAAGGTTTAGACGCTTTTTATATAATATAAATATATTTTTGGAGAATTTTTGATTGATAATGACTAACTTTTTAATAAAAGAAAATAATATTATAGAAGAAAAAGTGCATAATTGACATTTTTTATTTTATCAATTTGCAATTTTAGAACAAATAATTGCGATTATTAGACAAGACAGGAGAAAGAATTCATGATATAATGAAATTGAGTAGTGGGATGCTGTAATGATAAAGTAGAATTAAATGGCATTGAAAGCAAACGAAACATCAATACGGCAAAATATAAAGCATAAGAACGAAGGAGCGATTTATGACAGTATATCTAAAAAATTGGGTCTTGACCGACGTTGCAACGGGAGAAAAAGTGCAAGCGCGCGTTCCTGGGGATATTACAAAGGATTTATACGACGCAGGGAAAATTGAAGACCCGTATTTTGGATTAAATCATCATACGTGTTATGATTTGTGTAGAAAGGATTATGTTTACACGACGGAATTCGATTTGCCCCAAAAACCTGATTTTGATAAAGAAAATACATATTTGACGTTCAAAGGCGTTGATTTATTTGCAGATATTTATCTCAACGGCGTATTGCTTGGAAAAACCGACAATATGTTCAAAGAGTTTAAATACGAGATTTCTGGCGTCGTGAAGGAAAAAGGGAACGTTTTGGAAGTAAAAATGCATTCCACGGTTACCGTAATGGATAATATGGATTGTGAAAATTATTTCGGCGTTTTCAATACGCCCCGTGTATTGCTGAGAAAAGAACAGTGCTGTTTCGGTTGGGATTGGGCGGCTAACATTCCCGGGTACGGGATTTGGAAAGACGTCATTGTGTCCACGGAAGCCAAAGAACGCATCGAAGAGGTGCGCTATGTTGCCGGAATGGATAAGAAGGCGATTTTTGTCGCTGATCTCAATTACTGCTACCGTTCGTATTTTGACAATGAAGGAAACTTTGTCGAGGTGAAAAATCCGTACAAAGACGAGCTTCGTTTCAGCCTTTCTACGAAACCGGGCGACAAATTTGAAGACGTCATGGTAAAAACGATTCCCGTTAAAGGAAGAAGACACTTTATGACGTTTGATATGCCCCAAGCACAGCTTTGGTGGCCGAATGGTTATGGCGCACAGCCTTTATATCTTTATAAAATTGAGTTGGTAAGAGACGGCAAAGTGGTATCGGCAAAAGAAGGCTATATGGCGTTCCGCTCGGTAGAATTGGTTCAGGAAGCCTTGGATGACGTGCTCATTGGATATCAGATTCGTCTCAACGGCAGGGATATTTTCGTAAAGGGTTCGAACTGGGTGCCCATCGATTGTTTCACGGGCGCAATCCAACCCGAAAAATACGTTAAACTCATCACGCAAGCGAGAGACGCAAACTATAACATGCTGCGTGTTTGGGGCGGCGGTATTTACGAACATGAAAGTTTTTATGAAACATGC
>JAZNXZ010000058.1:0-3106 GCA_045594165.1 Candidatus Scatosoma sp. | reverse complement strand
ATCCATAAGAACAACGCTAACAACAGAAAAGCGAAGTTGGCGAAAAAGCTTGCTGCTCTGAACTAAAACCTTTTTATAATATTTCTGCATATTATAAATATGAGGGTATGCCCTACGGCATGCCCCTTTTTTCGTGTTTTTTATTTTTTTGATTTTGGAAACGGTATACGCATAATTCCCCACAGGCAATTACGCCTTGGGGAATATTTTTTTACGATACGAAAAAAATATTTATAAAATCCCCTATAAATAATTGACATGTGCGCGCGTTTACTATATAATAATATCACTTTGTAGGTTTATTTTTACTAAACTTTTCGTTTATTTTAAGCAAACAAAATTAAAGATTGACAAAACAAAGCAAAAAGTTTACAATTACTAAACTTTTATGTGTAAAAACGCCGATTTGGAGACTGTTATGAATTTAGGAAAAAAAATCAAACAGATGCGAAACCAAAAGGGATTGACGCAAGAAGAGCTCGCCGACCGTTGCGAGCTGACCAAAGGATACATTTCGCAACTGGAAAACAACCTAAACAGCCCGTCGATCGCAACTTTGACGGACATTCTTTCTGCGCTTGGTAGTAATCTATCGGAATTTTTCCAAGAAGAAACGGAAGAAAAAATTGTTTTTTCCAAGAATGAATTTATTGAAAAAGACGCGGACGGCGTTTTGCAAAACTGGCTGATCCCCAACGCGCAGAAAAATATGATGGAACCCATTCACGTGGAACTTATCGAAGGCGCGTCGACCGCAGGCGATATCCCCCACGAAGGCGAAGAATTCGGTTACGTATTAGAAGGTAAAATTGCCATCGTTTTAGGGAATAAGCACTACGTTTGTAAAAAGGGCGAGGCTTTCTATTATACGGCAAGCAAACCGCACTCTATATATAATAAAGGAAAGGGAAAAGCGAAATTCTTATGGATTTCCACCCCTCCCAACTTCTAATTTGATTACACAATCCACCACGAAAGATTTTGGAGAATACGGCTATGGCGAAGGATACGGAAAAAAGCAATCACATTATTGAACTGGTTGACGTCTGCAAAGAGTTTGACGGCGTAACCATTGTTGAAAATATCAATTTTTACGTGAGAAAGGGCGAATTTATTACCTTTCTCGGTCCATCGGGCTGTGGTAAAACGACGACTTTGCGCATGATTGCAGGGTTTGAAATGCCTACGAGCGGTAAAATTTTGTTCAACGGCGAAGATATTTCCCATCTTCCCCCGAACAAACGCCCTGTCAATACCGTATTCCAAAAATACGCCTTATTCCCCCACCTGAACGTATTTGAAAATATTGCGTTCGGATTAAAATTGCAGCGCATTGAAACAACCGTAACCGATAAAAACGGCAATACCAAAACCAAATATAAGAAAATCCCCAAAGCCGTCATTGCGGAAAAAGTACGCAAGGCTTTGGAAATCGTTGACCTTGTAGGCTTTGAAAAACGCAGCATTTCCACTCTTTCGGGCGGTCAGCAGCAACGTATCGCCATTGCGCGCGCCATCGTAAACGAACCGCAAATTTTGCTTTTGGACGAGCCACTCGGCGCGCTCGATTTGAAAATGCGTAAGGAAATGCAATTAGAACTCAAAGCCATGCACAAACGCCTTGGCATCACCTTTATCTACGTTACCCACGACCAAGAAGAGGCGTTGACGATGTCGGACACGATTATGGTCATGTCAGACGGTATGATACAACAAATCGGTACGCCTGAAATGATTTATAACGAGCCGAAAAACACGTTCGTTGCCGACTTTATCGGTGAAAGCAACATATTCTCGGGTGTGATGCCCAAGGACGGTCAGGTACGTTTCTGCGGTAAAGCGTTTACCTGCCTCGACGGCGGTTTTGAAAAGGACGAACCCGTAGACGTTGTCGTACGCCCTGAGGACGTTATTATCACTACCCCTGAAAACGGCACGTTGAAAGGCAAAGTTACCTCCGTTATCTTTAAGGGTATCCATTACCAAATTTTGGTACAATGCGGCCGCTATGAAATTGAAATTCAAAGCACTACTACCCCCACCGTCGGCGAAACGGTTGGGCTGTGCGTAAATCCCGACGGCATTCACGTCATGAAAAAGATTTTCCGCGTCAATAAATTCTCGGGCGTAATCACCAAACACAACACCGTCGAATTTGGCGACGGTGAGTTCGAATGCGACGTTACGCAGTTGTACCCGGGCAGTTACCTCGACGAGGACGGATATTTAATCACCGCAAAAGGCGAAAAGCTCGATTTGACGGACACGGAAGTCAACGTAGAAGTCGGCTTGCACGATATCACCATGAGCGACAACCTCGACGAGGGCGGCGCGCGCGGCAATATCATTTCCATGATTTACAAGAGCGAATATTACCGCTATATCGTGCGCACGGAAAACGAAGAAGACTACGTTTTGGCATGCGAAGACACGTGGAATGAAAACGATTTGGTCAGCTTATCCATCCCGAAAGACAAGATTAAACTGACACTCAAAGTTGCGGAGGGCGGTAAGCAATGACGAAAAACAAACCGAAATTGCACTTCTCCCGAAAACTGCTTGCAATCCCCTACGGATTGTTTTTGGCGGTGTTCGTGGTCGTGCCTTTATTAATCATTATTTATTATGCGTTCACCGATGACACCGGAAAATTTTCTATTGACTACGTCAAATACTTTTTCAGTGAAAACGGGGATAATTTTTGGGATTTCTTTACCTCTTCCAACTTAAAAACGATTGGATTGAGCCTTTTTATCTCTACGTGCAGCACGATCGTATGCCTTTTGATTGCTTACCCCGTTGCCTACGTAATTGCGAAATCCAAGATGAAGAACAAGTCTGTATTACTCCTGCTCTTTATCGTGCCTATGTGGGTAAATTTTGTACTCCGTATCAATGCGTTAAAGGAACTCTTGCAATGGATCGGCATTTATAACCGTTCGAACGGTTGGAATATTTTTAACACCATTTTGGGCATGGTGTACGATTTCCTGCCCTTTATGATTTTGCCTATTTACACGACTATTATTAAAATCGACAACAGCTATTTAGAGGCGGCGAAAGATTTGGGCGCAACCGCACCCAGCGCATTTATCAAGGTCACCCT
>JAZNXZ010000057.1:0-5629 GCA_045594165.1 Candidatus Scatosoma sp. | reverse complement strand
TACGCAAAATTGGCGGACGGGGCGGATACCCTTGTCGTCAATGGCGCGGAGTGCGAACCCCTGCTGTATACCGACTACATCCTTTTGAAAAAGGAAATGCCGATGGTGCTTTCAGGGATTAAGGCTGTAATGGACTACGCCAAAATTCCCTGCGCGTTGCTTTGCGTGAAAGAGCATACCGCCGTCCGCTTAAAGCTGAAAGACGGCACGAAATTATCCGATAGGATTATTTTGAAAACGTTGCCCGACGTATACCCGATGGGCGACGAAATCAGCCTGATTTATCAGGCGACGGGAAGAGTGGTAAAGCCTGGCAATCTGCCCATTACTTCGGGCGTAATCGTGCTGAACGTAGAAACGTTATACAACGTCGCACGCGCGGTGAAATCGGGCGATTCCGTTACGGAAAAATACGTTACGATTGGCGGGGATATCCCCGAGGCAATCGTGGTCAAAGTTCCGATTGGCACACTCGTCTCCGAACTGTTTGAAAGAAATTCGATAACAATCCCCGAAGGATACACCGTGTTGGACGGCGGACCTTCGATGGGTAAAGTCATAGATCCCGAAAATGCGGTAATCACCAAAACGACGAAAGGACTGCTGATATTGCCCGATAATTGCGAGGCGATTATGTCCAAATATTTGGATGGTGAAAAATCGATTGCGCGGGCGGAAACGGCGTGCTGTCAATGTACCCGCTGTACGGATATGTGTCCGAGGCATTTGCTTGGTTATCCGTTAGAACCGCACAAGATGGTGCGCACGGCGAAATCTGCGGCGGCAATCATGCCCGAAATGGTCATATCTGCAACGCTTTGTTGCGGGTGCGGTATTTGTGAAACGTTGGCTTGCTGTCAAGGAATATCCCCCAAGGCGGTCATCAACGAATACAAATCTCTGCTTGCAAAAAATAAAATGCGCTACGTGGGCAAGGACGAGGTATCCCCTGCAATCGAAAGGGATTGGCGTATGGTTCCCTCCGAGCGTTGGGCAAACGTTTTGGGTATCGCGAAGTTTGACAAGCTTGCCAAATACGTCGGGGAACAAAAGTACGAGAGAGTGGAAATACTACTCCGTCAACATATCGGCGCGCCCAGCGTTCCGTGTGTAAAAGACGGAGATATCGTAAATAAAGGCGACAAAATCGCCGATGCAGCGGAAGGGTTATCTCTTCCTCAATACGCGTCGATATCAGGAGAAGTAACGGTGTTCGACGGAGAAAAAATCGTGATTGAAAAGGTGAGTGAATAATGTTTAAGGCAATCGGTGTCATAGAACTCAAAAGTATTCCCAAAGGCGTTGAGGCAACGGACGCGGCGCTTAAAAGCGCGGGCGTAGATATGGTATCCGCGCATCCGTCCTGTCCTGGCAAATACGAAATTATTTTGACGGGTTCAATTTCCAACGTAACGGCGTCGGTTGACCACGTGCTTTCCAAATTCGAGGGCTACGTTATCGACAGCTCGATTATGGGGCGTATCGACGAACAGGTCATCAAGGCGTTGTTCGGTACGCAAAAGACGGAAAAGAAAGGCTCGCTGGGGTTAATCGAAACGTTTTCGGCAGCAACGACCATCAAAGCGGCGGATATTGCGGTAAAGACGGCGCGCGTAGAGATTTTCGATTTGCGCGTTTCGCGTGGTATGGGCGGCAAGGGCGTTGTTATGCTCGTCGGCGAAGTCGGCGACGTAACGGCGGCGGTAGAGGCTGGTTCGGCGTATGCAAAACAGAGTGGTCAACTCTCGTCCGAATCGATTATCGCAGCTCCGCACGAAGACCTTTGGAATCAACTTTGATAAGGTGTAATTATGGAAAATATAAAATTTGTCATTGAAAAGAGCGCGAGAATTCAAAAACTTATCGACGCTTTATATCAAAAGATGCCCGAAATTGAATCGGCGCGCGGTTTGCTGGTTACCGAAAGCTATAAGCAGACGGAAGATTTGCCGATTATCCTGCGTCGTAGCGCGGCGTTTGCACATATTTTGCGCCATATACCTATCGTCATCCGCGACGACGAATTAATCGTCGGCAGCGCAACGATTGCGCCCCGCGGCTGTCAGGTATTCCCCGAATATTCTTACGAGTGGTTAGAGGCGGAATTCGATACGGTGGCAACCCGTGCGGCAGACCCGTTCTATATCAGCGAAAAGACGAAGGCAGAACTTCGCGGCGCGTACCCGTATTGGAAAGGCAAGACGAACAGCGACCTTGCTAAGGCGAACATGGCGCCCGAGGCGTACGAGGCTTTTGTTACCCACGGTATGTTCACGCCCGGCAACTATTTCTATAACGGTATCGGGCACGTCAACGTAAATTACGAAAAGGTACTCAAAATCGGTTATCGCGGGATTATGGCAGAGGCGCAGGCGGCGATGGATAAGCTCTGCGTGGCTGACCCCGAATACGTACAAAGACATAATTTCTTGGCGGCGGTTATCGAATCTTGCGAGGCGGGTATCGAATACGCGCGCAGATATGCAAAGCTTGCCAAAGAACTTGCGCTGAAAGAAACGAACGCAGACAGAAAGGCAGAACTTGAAAAAATTGCGAAAAACTGCGCACACGTACCCGAATGCCCCGCGCGTGATTTCCACGAGGCTTGTCAATCCTTTTGGTTTATCCAACTCTTGTTGCAGGTGGAATCGAGCGGGCACTCCATTTCTCCCGGTCGTTTTGACCAATATATGTATCCGTTCTATAAGAAAGATATCGACGCAGGGAAGATTACGATTGAGCAAGCGCAGGAGCTTATCGACTGTATTTGGGTAAAACTCAACGACATCAACAAAGTGCGTGATGCGGGTTCGGCAGACGGTTTTGCGGGCTACGGTATGTTCCAAAACTTGATTGTCGGCGGTCAGGATATCCACGGTATAGACGCGACCAACGATTTGTCGTATATGTGCTTGGAGGCGGCAATGCACGTACCTTTGCCGCAACCGTCCATTTCCGTACGTGTTTGGAACGGCACTCCGCAACCCTTTATGATTAAAGCGGCGGCGCTTACCCGTTTGGGTACGGGCTTGCCGGCGTACTATAACGACGAAGTGATTATTCCGTCCATCATGGCGCGTGGACTTACGTTGGAAGACGCGCGTGATTATTGTATTATCGGTTGCGTAGAACCGCAAAAGGGTGCAAAGACGGACGGTTGGCACGACGCGGCGTTCTTCAATATGTGCCGTCCGATGGAACTTGTGTTCTCTAACGGCATGGATAAGGGCAAACAAATTGGCCCTCAGACGGGGGACGTGTCGCAAATGACGACCTTTGAAGAGGTGTTCGAGGCGTATAAAACGCAGCAGAGCTACTTCATTAAATTGCTCGTCAATGCAAACAATGCAATCGATATGGCGCACGCGGTACGCTGTCCGTTGCCTTTCCAGTCCTGTATGGTGGACGATTGTATCGGCAGGGGAAAATCCTTGCAAGAAGGCGGCGCGATTTATAACTTTACCGGACCGCAGGGCTTTGGTATCGCCAACAATACCGACGGTTTGCTTGCCATTAAGAAACTTGTTTTTGAAGAAGGCAAAGTAACGTTGACGGAACTGCGCGACGCTATGAACGCGAACTTTGGTTACGGTTTGAGCGGAAAAGCGGCGGAACGTGTCGTAAACGAAGTCGCTTGCTCGCTTGCCAAAGCAGGTATCGAGGTTACGGAAAGCGTAGTTAAGACGATTTATCAAGAAGTTACGTCGGGGGCGGGTATTGATGCGCAGAAGAAAGCGCGTTATCAGGAAATCAAACGCTTGATTGACGAAACTTGTCCTAAATACGGCAACGATATTTACGAGGCGGACATGTTCGCGCGCGAAGTGGCGAACACGTACACCAAGGAAGTGGAAAAATATAAGAACCCTCGCGGCGGTATTTTCCAGGCGGGCTTGTATCCCGTATCTGCAAACGTACCCCTTGGTGCGCAGACGGGGGCAACCCCTGACGGAAGATTGGCGTTTACGCCGATTGCAGACGGTATCGGTCCTGCGTCGGGCAGGGACGTCAAAGGTCCTACGGCAACGGCGAACTCGGTGGCAAAATTGGAACAGGGCGTAGCCTCTAACGGTACGTTGCTTAACCAAAAATTCCACCCCTCGGCGCTTGCGGGGATGAGCGGACTTACCAAATTTGCGGCACTCATCCGTTCGTATTTCGACCAAAAGGGTATGCACATGCAGTTCAACGTCGTCACGCGCGAAACGTTGCTTGACGCACAGAAGAACCCTGAAAAATACAAGACGCTCGTTGTCCGCGTTGCAGGTTACAGCGCATTGTTCACGACGCTTTCCAGATCGTTGCAGGACGATATCATTAACAGAACGGAACAAGGTTTTTAAGTAAAACGACGTATATACTTCGCATTTCAGCGTTGTAGCTGTGTGCCCCTTGCTCGTGTACGCTTTAGTACACTCCCGTCGGGGTACTCGCTACGCCTTGAACTGCTCGTATCTCCGCCGTTTTAGGCGAAGCAAATAAAAGGTAGTAAAATGGACATTTACGGTACGAAAGGCAGAATATTCAATATTCAAAGATTCTCGATTCACGACGGACCGGGAATCCGTACCATTGTCTTTTTTAAGGGTTGTTTCATGCGTTGCGCGTGGTGTTGCAACCCCGAATCGCAGTCCTATGAAATCCAAACCATGCAGGAAAACGGCAAGGAAAAAATCGTCGGAAAGGACGTGACGGTCGGGGAGCTTATGCCCGAACTGCTCGCAGACGAGAATTATTATTGGCGCAGCGGCGGCGGTATCACCCTTTCGGGCGGCGAGATTTTGGGACAACCCGATTTTGCAAGAGATCTGCTCCACGCGTGTCAAGAGAACGGCCTGCATACGGCGGTGGAATCGACGGCGAACGCGCCCTATGAAAACATTGAAAAGATTTTGCCCTATCTCGATTTATTCTTGATGGATATCAAGCATATGGATTCGGCAAAGCACAAAGAATTTACGGCGGCGAATAACGAGCGGATTTTGGAAAACGCAAAACGCTTGGCAAAGAGCGGCGTAGAACTGATTATTCGTACGCCCGTCGTGCCGGGATTTAATGATACGGCGGAAGAAATCCGCGCAATTTCGCGCTTTGCGGCAAGCTTGCCCGGCGTAAGGGAACATCACTTGCTCCCGTATCACCGTTTGGGGCAGGATAAATACGCAGGGTTGGATAGAAATTACGCGTTAAAAGGCGTTGAGCCGCCCGCGCAAGAGAAGATGGAATATCTTCTGTCGGTGGCGGAAGAAAGTGGGCTGAAATGCCAAATCGGCGGTTAAAACGACGTATATACTTCGCATTTCAGCGTTGTAGCTGTGTGCTCCTCGCTCGTGTACGTTTAGTACACTCCCGTCGGGGTACTCGCGACGTCTTGAACTGCTTGCATCTACGCCGTTTTGGTCTGCGCACAGTTTTATTACGACAACACAGTTTCTAAAAGGAAGGTAACGAATATGCAGTTACAAGATAAAATGACAATTATACAAGAGTTTGTCCCCGGTAAACAAATCACCCTTTGCCACATTATCGCAAATCCCGGTGAAACGTTGTATACCAAACTCGGGCTTGATCCGCAGACGGACTATACGAAGAGCGCCATCGGCGTTTTGACGGTTATTCCGTACGAAAG
>JAZNXZ010000056.1:0-6829 GCA_045594165.1 Candidatus Scatosoma sp. | reverse complement strand
AAATTGACGGCGACGGCGCTGGACGGGTTTAGAATGGCAACGTCCTATTGCGACGCAAACGCAGGGAAAGGGGATTTGAAAATCGTTTGTCCTGCAAGAACGCTCGTTGAAATTTCCCGTATGTTGGACGGCGAGGAATATTTGAAAATTTATGCCGATAAAAACGTGCTTTCGGTCGGCGTTGCAGATACGGTGATCACGTCCCGTCTGTACATGGGCGAATTTGTCAGAAAGGAAAATATTTATCCCATCGATTTCACGACGAAAGTGACGGTAAAGCGAGCGGAAATGATCGACAGCATCGAAAGAGCGTCCGTATTGATCAGAGGGGATAAAAATAACCTGGTCGTGCTCGATATTAAACTCGGAAAAATCGTTATCAACGCAAATTCCGAAATCGGGAAAGTGGAAGAAACGGTTGCTGCAGAACTCAACGGCAAAGAATTAAAAATCGCCATGAACGGCAAATATATTTTGGACGCGCTGAAAGCGTTGAATGAAGAAAACGTAATACTTTCCTTTAATTCCCCCGTTTCGCCGTTTACGGCAGAAAATGAAAACGACAACAGAAATCAGTATTTGATTTTGCCCGTACGCACCGGCAACGCCAACGCGTAAGGAAAAGGGTATCGCAAAGCGGAAGTTGGTTTTTCAAAAAACGGAAAATCCGTGTAAAATAAGAAGAAAAAGACAAAAAAGCGAGTAAAATTGCTTGACCTAACTTGTAGCTTTGCGGTATAATATGGGAGTTATTGTGGGGAGAAACGCGATAACCATCAAAAAAGATAAAAAACCAAATTAGGAGAAAAATTATGAAAAGAACCTATCAACCCAAGAAAAGACAGAAGAGCAAAGTACACGGTTTCCGTAAGAGAATGGCAACGACTGCCGGCAGAAAGGTGTTGAAGAGAAGAAGAGATAAGGGCAGAAAGAGACTTACCCACTAATTCTTTTTAAGATAAACGGTCATAAACGTAAATTCCTTTCCCTTTTATAAAGGGAAAGGATTTGCCATTTTAATAGAGAAAGCGAGTTTTAAGAAAAATTTTTATTTTTTTATAAAAAATACACTTAAAAAGCTTTTGAAATACAAAAAATGAAGTATTTTCGATTAAAAAAACAAGCGGACTTTCAAAGGCTGTTTCAAAAAGGAAAACGGGCGTTTTCCGCATCTTTGACCGTCGTGTATTGCAAAGCGGAAAAGATGACCATGGGGATTTCCGTGGGAAAAAAACATGGGAAAAGCGTAATGAGAAACCGTATCAAACGCTTGCTCCGCGAGGCGTTCCGTTCTGCGCAAAAAAACATGAAAGGGACGTATCATATCGTTTTGATTCCCAAAGTGGCGGAAAAATATTCTTTTCAGACCTTTGAACGGCATTTACAATGTATGATAAAAAAAGAGGATTTGTAAAACTCAATGCGATTTCTCTGCTTTTTGAAAATCTCGGCTGGTTATATCGGCATATTTTTTCAAAACCGGGGAAAGTTATTTGTATGCGCCTAATCCGTTTTTATCAAAAATATTTATCGCGAAAAACCTGTCGGTATAATCCGACTTGTTCGGAATACACAATGCGCTGTATCAATAACCACGGTGCACTGATCGGAATTGTAATGGGTGCGTGGCGGATTTTGCGGTGCAATCCCTTTTCAAAAGGCGGTTATGATCCTGCGCCCGAACGCTTTTTTGCAAAGCGCTGGGTGCTGTAATCGACGAGGATACGGACAAAAAAAATAAAACACAGCGAAAAAAATCGAAAAAAAACGAGTGCTTTACGGGTGTTCCCGGTAAAGGGAAAGGTAGATTATGGGATTTATGAATTTGTTAGCGGAAACGGGCATGCCGATTTATACGGAATTGCATAGCGTTTCGCTGAACTGGATCGGGAAAATTATTTTGTGGCTCACGACGGTTTGCGGTTCTGTCGGCGTGGGCATTATTCTGTTTTCCCTGTTGTTGAAGTTGATAACGATGCCGTTTGACGTGTTCCAACGTATCAACATGCGTAAACAGAATATTAAGATGAAAGAAAATCAGGAACGCATGGAAAAACTGCAAAAGCAGTACGCGAACGATAAGGAAAAGTACAACCAAAAGGTTATGGAAATGTACCGTGAGAGCGGTATTTCCGTGATGTCTTCCTGTTTGCCGATGATTTTGTCGTTGGTTATCTTTATCGTTGCTATCAATGCGTTTAACGTCTTTGCGTCCTATTCTAACGTAGAAAATTATAACACGATGGTACGTGCGTATAACGAAAGAATGTTGGAAGACTGCGCCGAATTGAACGAAAATACTTTGTCTTACGACGCAGAAAACAACGTTTATACCGTGTACGACGACGGCGAGTATATTTATTATACCGTAAAACCGATGACGGCGGCAGACGGCAGCACAGTAACGGACTTTTTGGGCGAAGACGGCAAAATCAAAGCGGACGTACGCGAGTATATTGAAAATAACAACAAACAAGAGGAAAAGAAATATTACTTGGATTGGGAAAAGATTTCTTCTTCCGCAGAATATGGCGAGCAAATTAAAGCAATAGAAACTAAAATCCGCACGGACGCTGCGGCGGCTGGCACGACGTTAACCGACGACGCTGTGACGGAATCGACCAAACGTACGGCGATTGAGCGCTTTTTTATCTCCCCTGCGCAGGACAGCGTTGTGGAAACGTATCACGGCACCGTAAAGAAAAACACGAAATTCCTGTGGATTAAAAACGTATGGGCGGTGGACGCAAGCTATAAGCATCCCGTTCTCGGTTACGGCGATTTCAGCCAAGAAATCGTTGCCAGAAAATCTTGTTCTTGCAAAGAAGGGGACAAGACCATTTTGAGTTTCTATGCCTACACCGATACAGGCTATAACTACGTAACGGGCAAACTGGGCGAACAAAAGGGCGAGGCGAACGGTTACTATATCCTGATTTTGCTCTCTATCGGTACGATTTTGTTGCAACAATGGCTTTCTATGCGTTCGCAAAAGGAACAAAATAAATATTCTTCGGTAGACGGACAGAGCGGCAGCCAGCAAAAAATGATGATGATCATTATGACGGGTATGTTCGCGGTGTTCTCGTTTATGTACAGTTCGGCATTCTCGATTTACCTCGTCGTAAGCAACCTGTTCTCGTTGGCATCGATGTTGGTAATCAATAAGTTGGTAGACCTTGTTGCAAATAAGAAAGCAGCAGGCGCGACGGGCAAAGGCGACAAGATTCTTTCGGGCAGAGCGGCGGCTGTACAAAGAAATAGAAACGGCGCAAACACCGATAAAAAGCAAAACAAAAAATAATTTGAGAGATATGTAGTCCTGCTTTTGTCTTTGCGGGACGAGGAGTAATCAATGATTTATACGGAATTTACGGGCAAGACGGTGGACGAAGCCGTTGAAAAGGGATTGAGCGAGCTCGGGCTCACGAGAGAAAATGCGGACATTCGCGTTTTAGAAGAAGGAAAAAAGAAACTCTTCGGCGCGGTAAAAGCACGCGTGGAAATTGCGGCGAAAGACGGCGCGGACGTAGCGGTAGAGGAAAGCGCAGAGGCGGAAAATGCGGAAATGGCGGCACCCGTTATCGAAGTAGCGCCTGAAAACGCAACGGACGGCGAAAGAACGGTGGTGTTCTTGGAAGGGTTGTTCAAGCTGCTTAAAATTACGGCTTGTACCGAACTTGTTTCTGAAAACGAAAAGGTGGAAATTAACGTAACGGCGGCAAACACGACGGCGATTATCGGTAAACACGGCGTAATGTTGGACGCAATCCAAACCTTGGCTGGCGCAGTTGCAAACACGGGCAGGGACGATTATAAACGCGTCGTGGTCGATTGCGAAAACTACCGTGAAAACCGCGAGGCAACGCTCAATAAGTTGGCGGAAAACTTGGCGGCCAAAGCGCTCCGTTTGGGTAAGAAAATTCAGTTGGAGCCGATGAACCCGTACGAAAGAAGAATTATTCACGCGGCGTTGTCCGATAACGAGGACGTAAAGACGGAGAGCGAGGGCAAAGAGCCCAACCGTTATATCGTGATTGTACCCGGGAACTTGGAAGATCCCGACGCACCGGCAATCCCTGCGAGAACGGAAAGAGATCGCGGCAGGGGCGGTTATGGTAACCGCGGCGGCAGAGGTAGAGATCGCGGTTTTGGCGGTAGAAACGACCGCGGCAGAGGAAATAAGGGCGGCTACGGTAAAAAGCCGTTTAACCGTGACAGAAAGCCTTCTTCGGGCGGTGGCGCAAGCGGCGGCACGAGTCTGAAATCGTCTGGCGATTTCTTTGGTATTTTCCTTGGAAACAGCGGTAACAGCGACGATAAAGAATAATTTTTAAGACAATAAAAAAGGGCGGAGTTTTTTGAAAACTCCGTCCTTTCTCTATACGTGGTTATAGGAAAAGGGCAACGCGTTTTTTACGCAGGCGCAATACGATATAATACAGGGGCGCGCCCAATGCGTATACCCAAATACATTCAGTCATGCCGATGGTAGCGACGTTAATAAAATAAGCCGCGGTAACAGAGGCATAATTGCCCGTTTCGCCAAAGATAATCACGATAATCACGGGGATCATAAAGGCGTTAAATAAAACGGGGAAAATACCGCCCAATGCGATACGTATGGGGTGCTTTTTGAAAATTCTGCCGATTAGATAGGTGCAAAGAGCCGCCAAAAGGGTGGCGAGCGAACCCAAAACGACGTCGAAAACACTATACGCCGAAATCAGGTTGGACAGCGCACAGCCGACGAGTAGCGCCGGGATTGCCTCCGCGTAGAATAGCGGTAAAATACAAAGCGCCTCCGCAGGACGGATCTGTAACGGTCCGAAGGCAACAGGCGCAAACACGTACGTCAACACCACGTATAAAGCGGAGATTACCCCTGCGCGGCAAAGACGTTTGGTAGAAAAAAAGTTCTTCATTAGATTGTACCTCGGTTTTTTTATGAGGAAGTGTTTTCCGAAAACCTTCCTTTACGTCCGCTATTATAACATGACGGGTATGCCTTGTCAAGCGTTTTCTGCGCTTGTGCGTGCGTTTTTTGCAGTGCAACGCTCCCAAAGCAATGCCGCTACGGCGTCGGAAATGATTTCGGACATGGAATAGACGAGGTTGAGCCGCGTGGTGTTCAAAAGTCCGTAATTGCTCACCGATTTTTCCGCAACGACGCCCATAATCGACACGTCCCCCACCGAGCCGAGTTTTTTGTTTGCGCCGGCACCGGGAAGAAGGGGAGAATCGCTGAGCTTGATTAGCCCGATGTCCCCTTTGTCGCCAACGGCGGCGTCTATGGCAAGGACCTGACAGCCGCGGTGGGTTTCTCGCAAAAAGGTGCGCAAGGTGCGGATTTCTTTGGCGGTGACGGGTGCGGACAACGTTCCGTAAATGAACACGTTTAAGCCCTGCGTTTTGTATTGCAACATAGAGCCCGTAATCGGTCCAAGACTGTCGCCGATGGCAAGATCGCTGCCAACGCAAACGACGATGGGGGGTGTGGGAGCAGGGTTTTCGCAGAAAGCGTCGTCCATAGGCTCGGCATGCAAATTTTGGCTTAAACGCGTACCGTCCCCCCGTTTTTTACTTTTTTTGTGGTTATAAACCTCGTCTAAAAGGCGGTTTAAGGACATTGCCGCGCCGTCCGCGGCGAGTTTGTTATAAACGTGAAAAGCGTATTCCATACGGTACTCCATTTTGATTTTGACGCGCCTACGCGCGTAGACGGTAGTAAGTATTGCCCAAAGGGCTTGCGGTTAAACAGGGAAAAAGATTTTTGTTTGATTTTTGTAAAAAAAGATTTGTTTTATAATTTTTGGGGCATGGGCTTGAAAAGGCGGTCGCTTTGTGGTATAATGGACGTAACAAAGGGGAAGAATATATGCGGCGCTTTTTGCGCGGCATAGGAGGATAGAATGTTTTTGCGAAATCTTTGCGCGATACAATGGACGAATTATCTGGTGGACCTTGTTTTGGCGGTGGTTTTGATAGGATACGTGGTGTATTGCGCCAAGCGAGGGTTTATCGATTGTTTTTTTGGGTTCTTTTCGACAATCGTTGCGTTTTTAGCCGCTATTTTCTTGGCGAAAGTTTTGGTAAACGCAACGGGCGGTTTGTTCGGTTTGCGAAAGGCGCTCGATAAAAATTTTACCGACGCGTTTATGAGAGTGGACGGGTTTGATACCCATTACGTTGGGGAGGGAACGAAAGAAGCCTTAAAAGCCAACGGCGTGTCCACGGTTTTGGCGCAACTCGTCTTGAAACTGACGAAGAGTGCGCAGGAGGGAACGGTGTTAGCGGTGGCGTTGGGCGACGTTACGGCGTCTTTGGCGACGACGATTTTTTGCGGAATCCTTATCTTTATCTTGGCGAAACTTTTGTTGCGTATGGCAAAAGGCGGCTTGGAAAAAATTGCAAGCAAAATGAAAATCATCGGCGCGACAAATACGTTGCTCGGCGGATTTGTCGGCGTTTTGGGATTTACCCTTTTAATCAGCGTCATTTTAGCGGTGTTGGCATTACTTCCCGTGCAGACGCTCAATAACGCCTTTAACGACAGCATTCTCGTCGGATTTATTTATAAGTATAATCCCGTAATGTGGTTAATCGGGTTAGTGCTTTGATTTTTCAAGCACCAAGAAAAAAGCAGTAAAAAATGGAAAAAGCTCTCCGTGGTTGGGGAGCTTTTTTGATGAAAAACATTAAAAACGACGGGAAATTGTTTGATAAAATTTCATGCTTTTTAAGATAGAAATTGAAGAAAAAAACGGCGGTTATACACGATTATACATTTATTCTGTCGGTGTATAAAGTGGATAACTTTTTGAAAAAA
>JAZNXZ010000055.1:0-6690 GCA_045594165.1 Candidatus Scatosoma sp. | reverse complement strand
ACGTACACGTGGTTTTCAAACGCGAACGGGAACAGGGCGTAGATTAGCAAACCCACAATCGTCAAAATCGGCGTGGCTTTTACCGCCGCAGGGATATTGAAACGGTGCGAGAAAAACGAAAAAATCAAATCCACCAAAAGCTGCGTAGAAAAGTTGATCAGCACCAAAAGCCCCAACAGCGTATACGAAATATCGTACAAACCTTGGAGCGTTATGAACAAAAGTGGGGATAAATTCCCCACGATTGCCATTGAAATATTCACCGTATAACAGGCGTACTTTACTCTTTTATCGTTTTGCATACCCCACCTTAGAGCGTAAATCTTGCCACACGCATATACAAGCTGTTGCCATAGGTAAACGCTCTGGGAACAAAGGAGTTTTTGCTTTCAAGGGAAACCTTTTCCCCTGTATCCAGCCAAATTGCCCCTTTGAGTTTCTTATGTGTATCCACGGTAACCACTCTGCTCTCTTTTGCCTTTGCTACGTTAGGATCCGCGCTCATAGGCACGTCGGGAATAATCGCGTAATAATATTTATCGTCCTTCATCATAATGGCGTTTTCTGCCGTTACGTCGCAGGCTTTTGCGTTATAGATGAATTTTTTATTTGCCTTAATCCATCTGCCCATGCTTTCTAAAAGCTGTTTGTCAATAGGCGTAAGCAGACCGTTTGCGCGAGGACCTGCGTTGAGAAGCAGGTTGCAATTATATTTTCGACAAGTAATCAACGTGTCCAAGAGTTGTTTCATCGACTTAAAACAAATATCGTTTTTTGCATATCCCCAATGGTCGCAAATAACCTCGCACATTTCCCCCGCTCTGGGACGGTCGGAATTGTCTACAAAGCAAGGTTTACCACGCTCAAAGGTAACGCTATCGATTTCAGGATGACTGACCTGACCAAGCGCGCTAAGCCCCGTATTATTGATAATCATTGCCTCGGGCTGATGCTTTCTAATCGTCGCATACAGACGGTCAAATTGCCAATCGGCATCGCGTTTATCCCAAAAACCGTCAAACCACAAACCGCCGATTTTGCCGTAGTTGGTACAAAGAATTTCCACGCTCTTGATAAGATAATCGATATATGCAGGGAAATCGTTGTAATAATCGGGGTTATACCAATCGAGCAAGGTATGATAGAAGAACGGAATAATGCCCTGTTTGTTACATTCGTCCACAAATTCGCGTACCAAATCGCGTTTGCATGCCGAATGCGGTGCATCAAAATCGTTCAAACCGCAGGTATCGTAGAGCGAAAATCCGTCGTGGTGACGCGTCGTCAACGTAATATATTTACAGCCTGCCTTTTTTGCCGTGGAAACAAGATCCCTCGCCCAATTTTTTGCCACGACAAATCTTTCCGAGTGCTTATTATAATTTGCTTTATCTGCGTTAGGATTTGCCGTCAAATACCATTCGCCGTCACCCTGTACGCTATACAGACCAAAATGTACGAATAAACCGAAACCAAGCTTTTCAAAATCTGCAATATATTGATAAGAACGCATATACTCCTCCTTATGCGTTTTTATATTTTAATTCCGCCATGAACTATTATAACAGATATTTTTATATTTGTCCATATTCTTTTAATTATTTTTATTTGTTTTTCAGCATTTTTTACGGTTTTAACGGTTGCACGCAAAACGAGAAAAACGACGTTTTTTTCTGCGCAATTTTTTTTCGTAAAGCCTTAAAAACAGTTGATATTCCGCAAAAAATATGCTATACTACATAAGCAATTTGATTTTTGGCCTTATCGTCTAGCGGTTAGGACGGCGCCCTCTCACGGCGCAAACTCGGGTTCGAGTCCCGATAAGGTCACCAACGAACGCCACCCCTTGTGGGTGGCGTTTTTGTTGTAAAGAGAAAACAAAGAGTCAAACAGGCTCGCGCGAGAGCCTGTGTACACTCCCCCGCTTATTCCCCGTCTTACGTACGCGCATTACCATTTTGCATTTTTACCCCTATAAAAACTTGAACAATCTCTTAACTTGTGTTATAATAAAAATAATAAATCTTATTTTTGAAAAAAACTTGATTATGAAAAAACACACATTAAAACTTTCAACAACCCAAGTTATTATGCTAAGTTTCCTATCCGTAATTTTGATAGGTAGCATATTGCTTGCTTTGCCCATCAGCTCAAAAAGTGGAAAAGCCGTTCCGTATCTTGACGCGTTGTTTACCGCAACTACTTCCACTTGCGTTACCGGACTGGTTACTTTGCCGACGGTTACGACGTGGAGTATTTTTGGGCAAATCGTAATTTTACTGTTGATACAAATAGGCGGGCTTGGTATTATTACCATAATAACAGGTTTAGCAGTAGCATTGCACCGCAAAATAGGATTAAAAGACAGCCGATTGATTAGCGATTCTTTTAACCTTACCTCTTTATCGGGACTGATAAGCTTTGTCAAAAAGGTTATTTTGGGTACGCTTATCGTTGAAGGGATTGGCGCGTTGCTGTATATGACCGTATTTATCCCCGATTTTGGCGCGAAAGGAATTTGGGTTTCCGTTTTCAATTCGGTTTCTGCTTTTTGCAACGCAGGCATTGATATAATCGCCGAAAACAGTTTATGCAATTATGCGTTAAACCCTTTCATTAATACTGTTACAAGCCTTTTAATCGTTTTGGGCGGTATTGGTTATATCGTTTGGTGGGACGTACTACGCGTATTAAAAAATTTCAGAAAAGAAAAATTGAAATGCTTGAAACGGTTAACCCTGCACAGTAAAATTGCATTATCCGCAACGTTGGTTCTTATTTTCGGGGGCGCAGTTACGCTTTTCATATTGGAATACGACAACCCTTTAACCATAGCAAATTATTCGCTCTTTGAAAAAATTCAAGTATCGTTTTTTCAGTCGATAACGACCAGAACGGCAGGTTTCGCAACGATACCGCAAGAAAACTTGACAAATGCCTCTGCTATCTTTTGCCTGCTTTTAATGTTTATCGGCGGTTCGCCCGTGGGAACGGCTGGCGGCATCAAAACGGTTACGATTGTCGTATTATTCGCCACCGCATACTCGGCGATAAAAAACAAAAACGAAGTATCGGTATTCAACAGGAATTTGCCAAGGCAAATCACAAAGAAAGCCGTTGCCGTTACGGCTATGTCCTTTTCAATCGTGTTTATATCCACAATCTTGCTTGCCGCCGTTACCGACGCCGCAGCAATCGATATAATTTATGAAACCGTGAGCGCGACGGCTACGGTTGGATTGTCCAGAAATCTAACCCCCTATTTGGGACTATTCGGAAAGCTTATCATTATCTTTACCATGTATTTGGGAAGAATCGGGCCTATTTCTTTGGCTGTCGCACTTAATTCAAATAAAGAATCAGCAAATATTATCAAAAACCCTACCGAAGAAATCAGCGTAGGTTGATAAAAAAAGGAGCGTATTATGAGTATCCATAAATCTTATGCCGTATTTGGTCTTGGACGATACGGTTTAGCCGTAGCAAAAGAACTTGTGAATAATGGCGTTGAGGTTTTAGCCGTTGACGTAGATGAAAACATTGTAAATTCCGCTATTGCCGATATTCCGTTTTGCAAATGCGCAGACGTAACCGATTTGGAAGTGATAAAGCACCTTGGTATTGCCAATATGGACGTTGTTATTGTTTCTATGGCAAATAATCTTGAAGCAAGCGTTATGGCGGTAATGTTGTGCAAGGAAGTCGGCGTAAAGACGGTAATCGCAAAATGCGCCAATGAAATGCATAAAAAAATATTAAATAAGGTTGGCGCAGACAAAGTCGTTTTCCCTGAACATGAATCGGGAATACGCCTTGCTAAAAACCTTTTAAGCTCTGGCTTTGTCGACGTTATCGAATTATCCAACGACATATCGCTGATAGAACTTGAAGTGAAACCTGAGTGGGTGGGCAAAACGCTGATTGAATTAAATTTACGTAAGAAATGTTCTATTAACGTAATTGCAATTCGGCAAGGAAACCATTTGGAAATCAACGTAGACCCCACCGTACAATTAGAAAAAAGCATGCAACTTGTAGTTGTTGCAAACTCTTCCAAAATAAACAAATTAAAATAGGTTCCTTTGATTGACGTTGATTATACGTGATAAACAAACCGCACACCTTGTTGGTGTGCGGTTGTATTTTGTCAAAATTCAATTTTCATACCGTCGTAGGCTAACACAAAGCCGTGTTTTTTTGCGGCTTTTTTCATATTGCCGTAACCTGCCCCTTTGATGTTGTGCGAAAAATGGGTAATAACGCTGATTGTATTTTCTTTATAATTTCCATTATCAATCAGCCTTTTCCGTTCCTCAATTACGTTCGGCAAACCCATGTGGTATTTCGCCGCCCCTTTCGCATCCTCGTCACACCAAGTACACTCATAAGAAATTAAATCGAACTTTATCCCCTTTTCACGCAAATACGTAAAAATTTCGTCCGTCAACCAACCGCTGTCGTTGCGATACAAAAGGGTTTTGCCGTTCTTTTCAAAGATATAAATATAGGGGTGCGGCGTTCCATGCACAGCAGGCAAAGCCGTAACGAAATAACCGTCGATTTCCGTGCGCTCGTAAGGGCGCAACACGTCGAAAACGACTCTGTTTTCCGCAAATAACGTATCGCCGTTTTCATCGACAGCGTTCCACTCTCTCTCGGCATACAAGGGTAAATCTTCCGAACCGTGTACGGTCAAAAGCGGCGTTTGCACAATCGGCGCATACCCGTGTCTTCGGTTCAAAAGTTCCGTCGGATAATAATGGTCCTCGTGCACGTGCGTGACAAATAAATGGGCTAATTTTGAAAGATTTACGCCGTATTTCAACGAGTGCATATACGTATCCGCATTAAAATCAACAAGCAATCTGTCGTCTATCATGGCTTGTGAACGGGTACGGATATACCGCCCTTTCTTTTTTCGTGCCTCTTGACACACGGGACAATCGCAAAATATTGCCGGAATCCCCTCCGCTGCCGCCGTACCAAAATATTGCAATTTCATCTTAGTTACCTCTGTCGGTTCTTTGTTTTCTTCTTGTGTTGTTTTCGCCTTCTTCTTCGCATCCAAAACATCTGCAACGCCTGACAATATTGCCGCCACGAAACCGATACTTGCACCCAAAACCAAATTCAAGGTCAAATCGTCCGTACCCAAAATCACCGACAAAACGCCCGTCACCACCGCCGAGAACGGCATGATGACCGCCACCGCCGACGCGTCTATGTATTTCATGACGTTCGTGCGGATTAACCAACAAAGGGTACTCGAACCCAGTGCCAACGCGATGATTCCCAAAATATGCTTTGCGTTCCAAGAAAAGAGTATCGGTTCGATGGGCGCACCGCCAATTTTGACATACTGCAAGCATACGGCAATCAAAAAGGACACGACCGCCTGCACCCACATCTGTATCATAACGTACAAGCCTGCATGCATCTTTTTGGCAAACGCACCCGTCGCCGCGATATTCACGCCATAACAAAGCCCTGCCAAAGCGCACAAAATCTCGCCAATTCCGAACGATATACTGTTGTCAGAGAAATTCATACCGCTGAGGATAAACGAGCCTACAAGGCACAATAAAGACGCCGCAACGGTCGTTATACTCGGTTTTTTCTTGATAAACAGAAAAAGCAGAATCGGCACGAGTACGCAGGAAAGATTTTCCAAAAACGCGTACTGTGTCGGCGTAGTATATTTCAGCCCAATTTTTTGTAAAAGCGAGGCTATTGCATTGAAAAAGCCCGTCGGGATTGCTAGCAGAAAATAGCTCTTATTTAATTCCTTTAATTTCGGAATACAAATAATTAGCAAAGCAATCGCTGCAATCAAGCCGTTTGTGCCGTTGTACATGGACGCAGAATACGGCCCCGTTTTTGTTACTAGCTTTTGCGTAAACAGTGGCACTGTGCCCCATACGAACACCACAAATAGCAACCCTGCATACGCAATCGGCGTGATATGTTTATCAAGTTTTTCTTTTAACGTTTTTTGCAAAGTCATAGTAATCCTACAAAGCTACGTGAAATCAGGACGCCGCAAAGCGTCCTGCTTCTCTTATTGTTCAGCCAAATTATTTCGTGCCGAAAATTCTGTCGCCGGCGTCGCCAAGCCCAGGTACGATATAGCCGTGTTCGTTCAAACCGCGGTCGAGCATCGCCACGAAAATCTCCACTTCGGGATAATTTTCCGCAACTTTTTTCACGCCCTCGGGCGCGGCAATAATCGACATCAGTTTAATCTTATCACAACCGCGCTTTTTCAGCATCTTAATCGCGTCGCAAGCGCTACCGCCCGTTGCCAACATGGGGTCAACCACCATTACCACTTTTTGCTCGATATTCGTAGGCAATTTGCAATAATATTCCTGCGGTTCTAACGTTTCCTCGTCGCGGTACAAGCCGATATGCCCCACCTTTGCCGCAGGGAACAACGTCAAAATGCCGTCCACCATACCAAGACCTGCACGCAAAATAGGCACGATTGCAATCGAATTTTCTTTCACAACCGTCTGCACCGTCGTTTCCAGCGGCGTTTCCACCGTGATTTCTTGCGTGGGCACGTCCTTAAAGCTTTCGTACGCCATCAACGTCGCCAATTCTTTAACGATATCGCGGAATTGTTTGGTATCCGTATCTTTGTTGCGAATAATCGCAAGTTTATGACGGATCAACGGATGGTCTAAAATA
>JAZNXZ010000054.1:0-3879 GCA_045594165.1 Candidatus Scatosoma sp. | reverse complement strand
GCCTCTGCGTCCGCTTTCAATTTTGCCAGCGTCATTGCCGAGATTTCTTGGGGGGAATAGCCCTTGCCGTCGATATTTACTTTATAATCCGAACCCATATGACGTTTGATGGAAATAATCGTCTTATCGGGGTTAGCAACTGCCTGACGTTTTGCCGCCTGACCGACCACGCGCGAACCGTCTTTTTGGAAAGATACGACGGACGGGGTCGTTCTAGAACCTTCTGCGTTTGCGATAACGACGGGTTCGCCGCCTTCCATAACCGCCACGCACGAGTTGGTAGTACCAAGGTCGATACCAATAACTTTACCTGCCATAATTACACTCCTTCGCCGCCTAATTTGCGGCTTGCCTTTTTATTTACAATTATATGTAACCAAAGAAAAGGGCGGTTAAACAAAAAAATTACGAAAATTACAAAAAATTTTTTTTGCATAAAAAACGGCTTTGCGCTTACCCCACGCAAAGCCGTTTTTCCTTATACACTTTATAACAATTCTTTTTTAAGATATACGCTGTCTTCTTCGGTAATTTTCCGTATCACACGGCAAGGATTCCCCGCCGCAAACACATTATCGGGGATATCTCTCGTTACCACACTCCCCGCGCCTATCACGCTGTTTTCCCCAATCGTTACGCCGCCGCATACCGTTACCCCTGAGGCGAGCCACACGCCGTCGCCGATCACGATCGGTTTTGCATATTCGATATCATAAGGCGTTCCGTCTTCCTTAAAACGGATTTTTCGCTCCTTCGTAAGCAACGGGTGCATGGGCGGTACAAGCTGACAATTCGGTCCGATAAAAACGTCGTTCCCCAACGTTACAGGCGCGCAATCAAGTACCGTCAAATTAAAATTCGCATAGCACTTTTCCCCCGTGTAAAAATTCACGCCGTAATCAAATTGCAACGGCCCTTGCAAATACGAACCCTTGCCCAGATTAGGGCAAAGCTTTTGCATAATCTCCGCGCGCTTTTCCTCTTCGTCCTCGTAAGTATCGTTGTAATCTTTACTCCATTTATGCGCATTACAACGCATTTTTGCAAGCTCTTTTTCCGAGGTATCGTACAGTTTTCCTGCGCTCATTTTTTCAAATTCCGTCATATTCGCTCCTGAAAGAGAAACGGCAGCTTATCACCGCCGTTCCTTATCTATTATTCTGTATTTTTTACCACCTTAAACGTCGTATCAAAACAACGTTTGGATATACGCCGCCAACGCCTCGCCCCAGGTTTTTTGCCCAAGCGAGTTAGGGTGGCTGCCCGCCCCGTCCGTATTCGGCTCAAATTCAAACGGATTATACACAATCTTTTCGTCTTCAAGCGACGCCACCGCCGTTCTGATGCCGTTGCTGACGTTGACGCTGTCACTCATCATGCCGTACAGACAAATAATGTATGCGTCGGGATTCTTTTCGCGCACCGTCGTCAAAAACGCCGCGTAATCGCTCGAAAATGCGTCCGCGTACGCAGTATTAGCACCGCCTTCTTGGATATAGGACGCCTCGTTTGTCCCCAGATTGACCACCACTACGTCCGCAGCAGTATCAAACGCATACGTTTTTTTATTGCTATTCGAAACCTGTTTATACAACGTCGCCATATTCAGGTTGCACCAGTAATACAACTTGGTACAAATGCCGCTCCACGCCACCACCGAATAGTCTGCGTCCAAAATATCCGCCGCCACGTAAGCATAGCTCTTAGAACAGTCGGAATTATCCACACTGTAACTGTCGCCGTATGCGCCGAGTACACCGTACCCAGCGGAAATGGAATCCCCGATAAATTCTATCTTCAAATCAGATTTTTCGGGCACGACAAAAAATTTATCCGCCTTGAACGAGGAAATTTTCCACTGCGCATTCGATTCTTCCGTTGCCTTGACGATTCGTACCGTATGATACCCCTCGCCCATATTATCCGCAATGAGATACTCTTTGCTTGTACTGTCGATTTTAATTCTTGTAGAAATCTCCTCGCCATCCACAAACACGCGGGCATAGCTTGTCGCGGTTGCATACATGTTTACGGAAAGTGTATTTCCGACAACGCCTACTTCCACCGCACTTGCCGCGTGATCCAAACAAAGCCGACCGCTTGTAAGATAGGTGCGCCCATAAATATTGATATACTCTTCGCTGAACGTATTGACGTTACTTGCCAAAATTTCCGCCGTTACCGTCACGTCGATCGTCGCTATCGCCCCTTCGCACGAAACGGTGATCACCGTTTTTCCGTATGCCACCGCCGTAATCAAACCGTTTTCCACCGTTGCCACGGCAGGGTTTGAGGATTCCCAACTAAGGGTTGCGTCCGTCATTTCCGTCAAGCCCAAATACACCTTTGCGCTCACCTGCTCTTGGTTTCCTGTCAGTATAAACAAACTGTCTTGCGAAACGTCCACACGGTATTCACGCATCGTTACATTGATTGTCGCCTTAGTAAATTTCGTACCGTAAAAAATGGTAATACTCGCCTTTCCGTCCGACACACCCGTAATCACACCGTCGTCACTTACCGTCACAACATTTTCGTTACTCGATTTGAAGTATAACAGCGAAATGTCCAAATCCTCGCCGTCCGCTGTAAATTCAATCTCTAACGGCACTGATTGCCCATTTTCGATATCATACGTCTTTTTTGTCAAACGCAAAGTAACCGTGCTCATATCAATGACAGGTTCTTGGGAAGAACTGCTTTCTTCGCTTTCCTCGCTTTCTTCGATCGATTCGGATGTGCTTTCCTCCGACGAAGAAACTTCGCTAGAACTAGACGTACCGTCAGAACTGCTTTCTTCCGACGAAGAAACTTCGCTAGAGCTAGACGTACCGTCAGAACTGCTTTCTTCCGACGATGAAATTTCGCTAGAGCTAGACGTATTGTCAGAACTGCTTTCTTCCGACGATAAAATTTCGCTAGAACTAGACGTACCGTCAGAACTGCTTTCTTCTATCGAAGAAACTTCGCTAGAGCTAGACGTACCGTCAGAACTGCTTTCCTCTATCGAAGAAATCTGGCTAGATTCCGCTGCGCTACTCGTCCCATCGCTATGCTTACCGCCATCACAGGCAACAAGCAACGCCGTCAATGCCAATAGGCAACATAACAGTTTTTTCATAGTTTTTCCTTTCGGGTGTTTTTAATAAATTACGGTCTTAAACCGCTGCCGCCCTGCAACGTAATCGTTTCGCCCGTCACGTAGCTAGCCAAATCGGAGCAAAGGAATACGCACATACCGCCAACGTCCTGTTCGGGGTCGGCAAATCTGCCCATAGGCACGCCCTTAATCGTCTGTTCGTAACGGTCGGGGTATTCTTCCTTGAACTTCTTCAACCCCTCGGTCATTGCCAAAGGACAAATGACGTTGACGCGCACACCGTAAGGCGCCCACTCCGTCGCCGCCACGCGAGAAAGCCCGCGGATGCCCTCTTTTGCCGCCGCATACGACGATTGTGCAATACGCCCGAACAAGCCTGCGCCGCTGGCAAAGTTCACCACGCAGCCCTTCGTTTCTTTGAGATACGGGAACGCCTTTTGCATATAGAAGAACGTCGCGTAAATACCCGAATAAATGGCAAGGTCCAAATCTTCTTTGGTGTGGTCGACGAGCATTTTACCCGACGCCGACGCCTGCGCGTTGTTGATAACGGCGTCGATTCTGCCAAATTTTTCCACCGTCTTATCGATAACGTTTTGGATAGCCGCCTCATCCGCGCCGTCTGCCGTCACGCAGAGCACTTCACAGCCGTAATCCTTTTCCAGGCTTTCCTTTGCGGAAAGAAGAGTACTCTCCGTTCTGCCCGTGATAACGATTTTAGCGCCAGCCTTTGCAAACGCGGTCGAAAGCCCGAAACCGATACCTCTGCCGCCGCCCGT
>JAZNXZ010000053.1:0-4939 GCA_045594165.1 Candidatus Scatosoma sp. | reverse complement strand
AACTCTGCACCGCCGTTTGCGCCTGCGCCGCATAGGTAAAATGCACGCCGCAACGACGACGGGTTTCCACACTCAACGTAGCGGTAGAGAAAACGACCTCTTGTCCGTCCTCATAAACGTGGCTTGCCACCGCGTTATAAACGTCCGCCGCCTCCGCCGCATACAGCCATTCCTCCGCCGAAACGATGCGCTGCGTAAACGACCGTACCCAATCGTGGTTTTCCGCCAAAAATTCGCTCTTTACCAACAGAACGGCTTGCGGATATCCGTCGACGCCCAAACCGCATTCCCCGTACAGCTCTTGCAAATCCCCAACGACGTTCCAACCGACGTTTTGTCCCAAACGGTTGCTGACGGCAGGTTCCGCCAACAACTCCAACTCGTTACCGTCGGCTTGCGACGCCAAATTCACCCTATCCGTCGCTTTATTGCCGCCCTCATACATCGACCATGCCACGCCGTTTCTCGTCAAAGCCGCTTTTATCGTCTGCCCGGGCACCTGCGTCATCTGCTTCACGTAAACCGTCTTGCCCAAAAGCGCGTTCGCATTCTCTTTGGTGTAAACCGTTGTGTCTTTGGAAACGAGATACAAATTCCCCTGCGTAACCAAGCCCAACATTTTATATCCGTCGCCCGTGCCAAAATTTTGCACCGCCGCCGTCAACGGCAGCACGCATAAACCCGCATTCTTTTCCTTGTCCGTATTTTTTAATTGCGAAAGCAACGGCTTTACCCCTGCCGCCGTAGAAACGTCCACCACGCGGTACGTCACGCCGTCGTCAACGCTATCCTCGTGCATCAACCCAGCCAAAGCCAGCGCAGGCGCCCCGTCGGGCATGTACACCGTAATTTCTTCCGCAGGCACGTTGTCCTTTTTACAACCGACAAACGACCCCCCTGCTACCATACTCAAACCAAGCAACAAACTAAGCCATCTTTTCGATTTCTTCATATCTCATTTCTCCTATTATATTTTTCCAAACAAAGCCTTTACCGACACGCCGTTGATACGCCCCAACTTCCCCGTCAAAGCGTTCGTAATCTCCACGGGCGCGTCCAAAACCACCGACAGAACGGACACCTGCTTTTCCTTATACGGTATGCCCATTCTGCCCAAAATCCAATCCCCGTATTCGGACAAAAGCGCGTTCACCTTTTCACTCACACTCCTATCCTGCACCAAAATGCTCACCACCGCAATGCGGTTCGTTTCCTTGTTTTCCATAAAAAATACTCCTCCGCCGAAGGGCGAAAGAGTACAATGCAAACCAAATCCAACGACAAATTCGCTGTCGTTTCATTTTTAACGCGCCGCGTCAGAGCAGGCAATCCCCCACCCTTTCGTTTTGCTTTGTATACTCATTTCGCCGTCAGAATTTCTTTCGGCTCAAATCTTCTTTCTATTTATATATACCCAACCGCAAGTGCGGCTAAGCGCATACGACGGATTTCGCACCGTCGAATTATCGCTCTTTTTCCAATATCCCGTCGTTTGCACTGCAGGGCATATCTTCCGTTAAACGGTTGCCACGACACGGTGAATCGGCAAACCGTGCTCCACCCATTTCTGTTCGTATTCGGTGACGATATTCCAATCGGGGTTTCCGTTTTCGTGCAAATCGTATGTGACGTCGCTCAGCGTAAATCCGCACGCCTTATATTCTTCCAAGGAAAACTCAAAAAAGTCCCGATCGTCCGTTTTCTGCACGATTTTTCCGCCCTTTTTCAACAGACGTTTATACACCTCTAAAAAATTTCGATGGGTTAAACGCTGCGTCGCATACCCAAGCTTGGGCAGCGGCGTCGAAAAATTCAGATAAATGACGTCCAAACTGTTTTCGGGGATATAGCAAGGCAGACACTCCGCGCGGATATTCAAAAACCGCACGTTTTCCACGCCCAACCTTTTCACCTCTTCCATCGGCGTCAAAATAACGTTGCTCATCTTTTCCAGAGCCAAATAATTAACGTCCGACTCTTTCTGCGCCAAAGCAATGACAAAACCGCCCTTACCGCAACCAATTTCCAAAGCCACGGGCAAATTTGCACGTTCCGTCCCGAACACCGCCGAAAAATCAAGCAACGCACGATAATTTTCCGCTGCCTCTTTCATATTCAAAATCCCGTTCGCGCCGTGCGCCAGCAACAAATCGCCGCAAGAGGCCATACGCGCCTCGAAATTTCTCTTCTTCCGCATCCGCATCGACATTTCTATTCCCTCAACCGCTTACTTTCTGCCCGTACTACCAAAGCCGCCTTCGCCGCGTACGGTATCGCTCAACGCATCCGTTTCGGCAAAGCTCGCCTTCAAAAAGGGCGCAACAACGAGCTGCGCAATGCGTTCTTTGGGTGCAATTTTCTGTTCGATAGCAGAGTGATTATGCAAAGCAACCATCACTTCGCCGCGATAATCAGCGTCAACCACGCCCACTTTGTTGGCAGGTGCAAGTCCGCGTTTGCAAGCCAAACCGCTGCGCGCATAAATCAACCCAGCGTACCCCTCGGGGATTTCCATAGCCAAGCCCGTTCTCACGAACCTCGTTTCGCCGGGCGCAAACACGATTTCTTCGTCGCAGAGCGCATACAAATCCGCCCCTGCGGAAAATTCCGAACCGTAAGTAGGCAAAACGGCGTTTTCGTCCAATTTTTTCACGTTAATAATCGGCATACTATTACTCCTAACCCCGAAACGGGGCATATTTTGTTATATTATAACAAAGTTTATCGAAAAAAGCAAGTGTTTCCGCACATATAAAAACCTGCCGAGAATTTTCCGCCCGACAGGTCCTTTTTTCAATCTCCATGCAAGATTGCTATTCACCTTTTCTTACAAATCGTCTTCCATGTAATCGTACAACAACGAATACACTTCGCCAAGGTATTGCATCGCCACTTCGTCTTTGGCATACGCATTCAAACGCTCCAACGGATCGCTGTACGTTTCGTAATAATACGCCTTTACAATTTCCAAACGCTCGGATGTAGACAACGTATAATCCACGTTATACGGCGCATTCGCCTGCTCTTCGGCACCCGAATATTGTAAATAGAACAACAGCGTATCCCGCACCCAAGCAATCTCTTCTTCGCATTCGCTACGGAGTTTTTGTTCCACCCTCGCCCAAATACCCGTATGAAGCATAGAATTTTCAATCAGTTTTTCCTTTTCCTTTTGCAACTCCTGTTCCAATTTCTGCAACAAAGCGTTTTTCTTCATCTGCGCTTCCTGCACCTGCAACAGCTGTTCGCTATTCAACACCGAAAACTGCGACGGCGTATAAGATATAATATCGATTTCCATAACACCCTCCTCACGAAACGATTTCCGCGCAAAGGCTGCGCACCGCCGATTTATAGCCCAATTCTATACTGAACGAAAAGTTTTCACCGCGCAAATCCAAGTCCACGGCGGTTTTTCCGTTTTCAATCACCAAGTCGCGTTGCACGCACTTCCCGTCGCAATAGGTTTTCAGCGTTACGTTACCTTCGCCGGCAAGCGTCACTTTTCGCAACGTCTTTTTTCCGGCAATTCCAAAGTCCAAATCTACGCTTTCAAAAAGGCTTTTTTCTCCGCTCGGCAACGTCGTTGCGCCAAGCTGATAGACAATTTCCTCTTTTACGAAAAGCGGCAAATTTGCCTCCTTACTTAACCCGACAAGATTATAACAATCATACCAGGTTCCTTCTTCCAAATCCACCGCAACCGAACGGGAAAGACCGTCGTTGCGCTGATATCGTAAGAAATATTTTCCTTCGCAAATCGCCGCGTTGCATACGTTTCCTTTCGTATAAGCGTTAAAAATCAACTCTTTACAAAAATGTTCCGTCTTAAGCCCATTGAGTTTCCATAACCCGTCCGCTGCTAAAAAAATCACGCCGCCCGCAATCGGACAAATTGATTCCATCAGGATTTTTGCACCGTTGTAAAAAACTTCTTCCAACCGAAAATCTTTCCCACTGCCTCGCACGTTCAAGCGCAGGATTGCATGATTATAAAACACGTACACGTACTCTTCCACCGCCGTCAAATAAATCGGTTCGCCAAGAACAACGGGCAGTTGGATATATCCTCCGTCATGAATACTTTCGCTAAAATCCCACGGTATCAGCGGATTAGAATACAGTAACCTTCCGCCGATCTGTCCGATAAACAAACGGTTTTTACATACGCACAACGCCTGTGTTGTATTCTTAATCCCCGTCGGATAAAAAGCTTCATCCGTCTTGAAAAAACGCGCACCGTTTTCTCCGGAAATCAAATACCTTTCCTCTCCGTTTTCCGCACGCAAAAGCACTCCGCACGCATTCGCCCCAAGTTGATATCCTACGGAAAAATCACGGCTTGCTTCATCGTAAAGGCGCACGTATCCGTCGTTACAAACCACCAAAAAGCGTTCAAAAACGTCCGTAGAATTTTCCACCTTAAGGTTCACGCGCAAAATCTTTTTTACCAAGCTCGATTTAATCCCCGTCAAGGTTTTTTTCGCCCTCGAAAGGAAAAATTCCGCGCCCACGCCTTGCCGCAAAACGTTACCCGTAACGTCGCAATTCATAACCTTTTTCGCGCAGAGCGTTTCACTCTTGCTCACAGCGGCGTTTGCTCCGCCCGCCGCGCCCACAGCTGCAGCCCCGTTCGATAAAGTATGCGTAACGGCAAAGCGATCGAAAACCACCGTTTTCTTCTTCGCCGATCTATTGAATAAACTTTTTCCCAAACCGATCATCACACCCACCTTCTCGAACGGATTCTTTTGCATTTTTGCAAACGGTACGCCGCGCGAATCCCCTCTTTGTATTTTTTATCCCAAACGGCGGCGTCTTCAAACAACCCCGTTGCCATGGCGTATTCCGCCGCCATACCGTAGGAAATCAAACGCACGGACACGGCTGTATAAAAATCGCTCTTTTCGTCCGTTGTTTTCTTTTTGGGCGTATACGT
>JAZNXZ010000052.1:0-9306 GCA_045594165.1 Candidatus Scatosoma sp. | reverse complement strand
CATGATGCAACAAAAGATTCTTATGTTAGAGATATAAGAAGTAAATTGAGTTGTGAAGAATTTAAAAATATATTAGCACATATTTGTTTAAAAACTTACTTCAAGAATGAGTTTGAGTTTTCTGAATCTAAATTAAACGGTTATATCAAGGACGCATTAACAAAGACAGGTTTCCCTAAAAATTTAGTTTCCAATTTTAGAGAAGATTTAGTGTTATCAGTTTGTATTTTAGTTAAAGACGGGTTAAATTATAAATTTTCGCATAGATCCTTTCAAGAATATTTTGCTGCATGGTATATGTGCAAGTTAACCGATGAATATCAAGTAACATTGTTTGAATCCCATTTAAAAAAGTCTTTTTTAAGTCCGAGTAATATTTTTCTCCCTATTTTATATAATATGCAAAAGGATAAATTCAATAAAATTTTCCTTTGTCCATATATCGAAGAAATTAAAAAAGATTATGACAAATTGGGTTTTAGTTTGAATTTTTTTGGAAAAATATTTGAAAGCATATCTCTTAGAGCCGAAGAAGAAAACGGGCAAGAAAAAACTTCTTTGGCATATGTTGTAAATAATGACAATGGATTGTATGCTGAAATCATTTTTTTGACTTGCTCTTTAAACGGATATACTAAAAAGCATTTAAAAGGCAAAGAAAATCGTTTGGCTCAAAAATTAAAAAAGATATTTAAAGAGCAGTCTATCTCTTTTGCAATTAATGTTGAGCAACTACGTTCGTATCTAAATGAAGATGAACTGATGAATAATTTAGATTTTTTACACGATAGACTGCTATTTATATTTTCCATCTTAGATAAATATAAAAATAAAAGCCATTCAAATAAGGCAGAAGAACTATTAGATTTAATATAATGATAAAAGACGTATCAAAAACGATACGTCTTTTAATTTTATATCAATTTCAACAATGCTTCTTTTTTATCGAGCGAAACAGATTGCAACTTTTCAATTATTTGTTTGTCTTGTTGGTATGCAGGAATCGAATAATAGAAAAATTCTTCGACAGTCGTATTACAAACGTCTAATATCTCAAGCAACGTTTCAAACGTCGGTGCAAAGTTCTTGTTGGTTTCAAGCATATGGATATAGCCTGCATTCTTACCTATTTCTAACGATAATTTTCGGGCTGATAAGTTTGCTCGACAACGAATATAAGCGATTTCCCCACAAATTACAATGGTATGATACACTTGACTTTTATCACAATATATGTTATACTTTTATCATAAACTTCACTGAAGGTTATAAATTTATAAGAATTATTATATCTTACTTTAATTAATCCAATTTAGACTAAATATAATCAAGACACTTGGAGGAAAAATGGCATTTATAGCAGCTAGATGCACTCAATGTGGTGCTAATATTAATGTTGATGAAACGAAGGAAGCAGGAATATGCTCGCATTGCGGCACCGCTTTTATAACAGAAAAAGCAATTACTCTTTATAAAACAATCAATAATTTTAATATAGAAAACGCAACAATCAATATTATAAACGAAAAAAAAGATACAAATAGATTTGAGAAGCCATATAAAATCCATTTAAGCAGAACAAAAAGCTTTTTAGGTAGCGCCATGGTCTATTACTTTGAAATAGACCATGCTACATATAGTCTACCTAACGGGGGCTATACCGAAATAGAAACCGACTTAAAAAAATTAAATGGTCGTATCATTCTTAATTTTGCTGATGGAGTTCAAAAGATATTTCGTTTCTCCTTAATTGCGAATGGCAATGATATAGATGTTCAAGTTGCCGCAACTTTCACACAAAACATAAAAGTTGTAAGAAGTTCAATCCCCAATGTTAATATTGTCAGAATTTCATAAGATAAAAGGTTTTCACACTCTAAAATTATCCACATAAAAAATCGGCATTAGACCGATTTTTTTATTTATATTGCAAACACGCCTGCAAGCGCAAGATAATCCCCCGTCATAGTACACAATTCATAACGCAAATCCCCCGCGAATAAAATATCCGCGCAATATTCTTCTATCCGCTGACTACACCGACGACAGACAGCCGAAAAAGCGGGATAAACCTGCGCATATTCTTGCGAAAGGTAGTCAAGCTGTCGGCTGAGCGTCAATAATATACCTTTCGTTCTTTCCTGCGTTGCTCCGTCTTCCAAGCGTTGTATCACACCGTCAAACATTTCCATACAAGAATAAAAAATCTGTCACGCTCCCGTATATACGGTGGCGTTTTTCTTTTCCCTTTGCGTCTTAAAATACAGCGTATCCACGCCGACGTAGACAAGTTGCGTTTCCTTATCGCCCGATAAATTCGTTTGTACGGCTATTCCGTCCTTTTCGTTAAGATACACGGATAAAACGACGTAATCTTGACCGTTTTGCCGCAATAGATATCCCGCGCCACCCTCTAATTTGACAAATTCTATCCCAACCTCCACGTTCGTTTCTTCCCGGACGAGATAAAAAAAGCCCGTCATAATTTCCACTTCTTTTGCACGGGATAGAAACCATGCGTAAACGAAACAAATCGACGTAAAACAGACCGTTATTACGCCGACAATCCACTTATATACGTTTTTACGAAAAAAATCCGCCGTCATACCCTATTGTATGCGACGGATTTTCCGTTATACCTCAATTATTCTAAATACAAAACGCAAGCCCCTGCCGCCAACGTCTTCTGCACGTCAATCACGCGTTGATTGGACGAACCGCGGAATTTTAAGCGGATATCTTTGAGTTCCTCGATATACGCGCCGTCCACCAGCACGTCAAACAGCGAAATCAACTCTTTTGTTACTTCCGTATTTTTGTGCGTTTCTTTCAAAACTCCGGTTTTCTCGTCTAACACAAAACCCGTATAACACCAAATCGTCTTGTTGGGATAGGTTTCGCGCACACGCTTTACAAACGGATACAAAGCGGCTTGGTTTTGCGGTTCAAGCGGTTCACCGCCAAGTAACGACAGCCCCGCAATATACCCCGAACCGAGTTCTTTAATAATTTGTTCTTGTACTTCCTCGCTAAAAGGCTCTCCGTAGGAAAAATCCCACGCGACCTCGTTGAAACAGTTTTTACAACGGTGCGTACAGCCCGATACGAATAGGGAAATGCGCACTCCCTCTCCGTTTGCTATATCCGTCCATTTGATCGTTGCGTAATGCATTGTCGATTAAAGGTGCAGAACTCTGTCTTTGATTTCCTGCGTTCTGCCCTGATTCCAATACTGCGTACCGATGTAGCCGCAGGTGCGTCTTGCGACGTTCATCTTCGATTGGTCGCGGTTGTGGCAATGCGGGCATTCCCAAACCAACTTACCCGATTCGTCCGTCTGAATTTGAATTTCGCCGTCGTAACCGCATACTTGGCAATAATCGCTCTTGGTGTTGAGTTCCGCATACATAATGTTCTCATAAATAAATTTCATGACGGAAAGTACCGCAGGAATATTGTCTTGCATGTTGGGAACTTCTACGTACGAAATAGCGCCGCCGGGCGAAAGCTGTTGGAATTCGCTTTCAAATTTCAGTTTCGTGAACGCGTCGATTTCTTCCGTTACGTGTACGTGATAGCTGTTGGTGATATAATTCTTGTCCGTAACCCCAGGGATAATACCGAAACGTTTTTGCAAGCATTTCGAGAATTTGTACGTTGTGCTTTCAAGCGGCGTGCCGTACAGCGAGAAATCAATATTTTCCTTTTCTTTCCAAGCCTGACACTTATCGTTCATGTATTTCATCACTTTGAGCGCGAACGGCTTGGATTCTTCGTCCGTGTGGGATTTGCCCGTCATGTGTTTAACGCATTCGTACAAACCTGCATAGCCGAGCGAAATCGTCGAATAGCCGCCAAAGAGTAACTTATCAATGGTTTCCCCTTTCTTAAGGCGCGCCAAAGCACCGTACTGCCACAAAATCGGCGCTGCGTCCGAAAGCGTACCCATAAGACGGTTGTGTCTTTGCATCAAAGCACGGTAACAAAGTTCTAATCTTTCGTCAAAGATTTCCCAGAACTTGTTCATATCTCTGCCCGAGGAAAGCGCTACGTCTACAAGGTTAATGGTAACGACGCCTTGGTTAAATCTGCCGTAGTACTTCGGTTTGCCGTTTTCGTCCACGTAAGGCGTCAAGAAACTTCTGCAACCCATGCAGGTAAAGCAATGCCCTTCGCCGTTTTTGTCAACTTTGTATTCGAGCATTTTCTTTTCGGAAATGTAATCGGGTACCATACGTTTTGCCGTACATTTTGCCGCAAGTTCGGTCAGATACCAATAGGGCTGTTCTTCGGAAATATTGTCCGGCTCTAATACGTAAATCAGTTTCGGGAACGCGGGCGTAATCCAAACGCCTTCTTCGTTTTTTACACCTTTGATACGCTGTTTGAGCGTTTCTTCGATAATGAGCGCAAGGTCTGCCTTTTCCTGTTCGTTACGTGCTTCGTTGAGGTACATAAACACCGTGACGAACGGCGCTTGACCGTTGGTCGTCAAAAGGGTTACAACCTGATACTGAATCGTCTGGATTCCTCTTCTGATTTCATCCAAAAGGCGCTTTTCCGCCGTTTTATTGATTTGTTCTTCGTTAAACACGCCGATTGCCGCAAATTCTTCCGCAACTTCTTTACGGATTTTCTTTCTGCTGATATCAACGAAGGGGGCAAGGTGGGTAAGAGAGATACTCTGACCGCCGTATTGATTGGACGCAACCTGCGCGATAATCTGCGTTGCAATATTGCACGCCGTAGAAAAACTGTGCGGTTTTTCAATGAGCGTACCCGAAATAACCGTGCCGTTTTGGAGCATATCTTCCAAGTTGACAAGGTCGCAGTTGTGCATATGTTGCGCGAAATAGTCCGCATCGTGGAAATGGATTAACCCCTGATCGTGCGCAGCAACGATATCGTCGGGCAACAAGATACGACGGGTAAGGTCTTTGGATACCTCCCCTGCCATGTAATCACGTTGCACGCTGTTTACCGTGGGATTTTTATTGGAATTTTCCTGCTTTACTTCTTCGTTATTACATTCGATCAACGTCAAAATCTGCGCGTCCGTCGTGTTAACCTTACGTACGAGCGCACGATTATAACGATAGGTAATATATTTGCGTGCCAAAGCAAAACAAAGCGTCGCCATCAAGCGGTTTTCTACCATATCTTGAATTTCTTCGACGTGCGGAGACCTGCCAAGATTTGCGCACTCTTCCGTTACGACGTCAACGATAGCGTTCAACGCCCCTTCGGAAATACGGTCGCGTTCGTCCACTTCGCGGTTTGCCTTACGCAACGCGTCCGCAATTTTTTCCTTATTAAATACGACTTCCTGTCCACTTCTTTTGATGATTTTCATTTCTTTCATCTTCCTATACACCCCATACTTAATTTATCTTTCCCGTCAATCTTGAACGTCTATCTATACAATATCTTGTGCTTAAAATTCTTTTTTTAACACAATATATTGTGTGTTCATCAATTCGTGCTTTACTATTATACCATATCTTGTGGCAAAGTCAAGTGCATGAACACAAAATATGGTATAGAAAAAACTTATGGTCGGTAAAAAATAAAAATTGAAAACCCCGCCATTTTTCAACATTTTTCGACCTTTTATAAAAAAAGAGGTATTGAAAAATACAATACCTTAATTTTTCTTAATACTTTTATCCACAAAAAAGCGTATTTTTGTGCAAAAAAGCGGGCTTTTTCAGCCCGTTTTCTTTTCAATGATTTTTTTATTTCAATTCGACTATTTTATTCGTTTTTCGAATTCTGCGCGGTCGTTTGAGGATAAAACCGTACGCAACAACGTTTCTTCGTCATGATGCAAAAAATATTGATCCATCAATGCACTTTGCGCTTGCTCTTCCGCGGTATACCCTCTGCGTTCAACGTAGATTTGTTTTCTGTCCAAAGCGGGATAGATACGTTTGAAAGCCATTTTCTCACTCAATCGAATTTCGTGGTTGACAATCGGTGCAATTTCCGCCGTAATAATGTCGTCGAACGGATTGCCCGTATTGACCGTCGCCGTACCGATAATCGTCAATGTCCCCTGTCCGTTAATACAATAGGACGACGCAATGTATTTTTTAATATACTGCAACGTCTTGCTTTCCAAACCGCACGGCAACGTTTTACCGCCAGCCGATTCTTCCGTATCGTTAAACGCCTTAGCAAGCCCGTTAAACGAATCCACGAATAATACGACGTCTTTCTTGCTTTCCGCAAGGCGTTTCGCTCTTTCTAAAACAAATTTTGCAAGGAACACCTGACGGTCCGCCTCGTCGTCATACGTCGTATACAACAAATTTCCCTGTGGAATAAAACGCGCAAATTGCCCCACGGTTTCCGGCGCTTGGTCAATCAACAACACCAAAACCGTCGTTTCCGGATTAAGTGTTTGCACTCCGTACGCAAGGTCCTGCAACAAATGGGTTTTCCCCGTTTTTGGCGGCGCTATCACACAACAGCGCTGTCCCTTGCGAATGGGCGCAAGCCATTCCAAATACTTGCAAGCATCCAAAGCGACCTGTTTTCCGTCGTACAAACGCAAAGCCTGCGTCGGTTCACAAGGAAATACGTTTGCCGTTTCGGCGCGTCTAAACGTAGCAATCGGCTCGCCGTTGACCTCCGTAACGTTAGAAACGATAAACGCGGATTGCCCTTGCGCCACTTCGCACGTAATCACGTCCCCGTTAAGAAGCCCGTACTGCGCGACCATTGCCGCGTGCATAACCACGTTTTCGCCGTTATCCTTGCCGTCGAGGGGTAAAACGTTGTATACGCCGTCAATTTGCTGTAATTGTCCTGTTTTCGTTGTGAAAACCGTACCGTTTTCTCGCAAAGCGCGTTCTGGCTCTTCCACCAGCATTGTATTCGGATTTTCCTTGATTTTCTTATATTCGTTATAAAAATCAACGGAATCAACAGGCAAAACAACCTCAAAAATTTCCTCGTAAATCTTCTTGATGGTTTCGGGGATTTGCGGATCAACGCTATCGTTGAGTACGGGTGCGCCTCTTTTGGTATATTTGGGTTCTAAACGCCCTGAAAGCACCCCGACGATATCGTCGATCAATGCGTCCTTATTTTTCGCCGTCGAACGGTTTACGCCTATCGACCTGCCGTAAGCACGTAATTTATCAAGGCTTCTGCTGCGCAAGTAATGCTTGCACGCATATTGATAGGTCAACTCTTTCTTATCTTCCGTCACGATTTCATTCTCTCCATATAGATAATTTTTTCGCCTTTGTCCAAATCGTCCGTATCTATCATAATTTCCCCAGAGGGAACTCGTTTGATTTCTTGCTCGTTATACTGTGCCAAAAAAGGTTCGGCAGAAGTAATATCCAACGCGCCGTCCGTCGGTTTGTAATGCATCGGAATAATCTTTTTAGGGGATATACCGTCGGCATACGCCTTTGCGCCCACGGCGTCCACCGTATACGTACCTCCAACAGGTATCAATAAGAGGTCCACTTCCCCGATTTTCTGTAATAACTCCAAGGAACAAGGCTCGCCAAGGTCGCCTAAATGACAAAGCGTGATTCCGTCCATTTTGATTTTATAAATAACGTTCGCCCCACGCAAAGCGCCGTTTTTTTCGTCATGCCAACAATCGATACCCGTAATTTTTACGTGATTAAAACGGTATTCGCCCGTTTGCGAAATAACAACGCCGCTGCGTACCGCTTGGGTATAATTATGGTCAAAATGCCCGTGACTAACCGTTATGACGTCCGACCATAACCCCGAGGGCAATTCATATCCCACTTTGGTATACGGATCGGTAACGATGCACGCCCCCTCTTTTCCCACGATTTGAAAACAAGAATGTCCCAAATAACGAATTTTCATACCTTTTCCCCTTACTTTGTTTTTGCCAGCAAACGCAATTCCATTTGTTGCCGTTCCCCTGTAATCAATAAATCGTATTGCAAGCACGCCACGACGTAATTTTCGGTGATTTTCGACTCAATTCGATGGGTTTGCGTCCATATTTCGCCGACGTTTTCCCCTATGCCGATTTCCCCTTTCGTCGTTTTTCCGTTTTCTAAAAAGAGCGAAAGTTTATAGTCGCCCTCGCGGACAATCGTTGCCTTTTCACCGCTCAAAGATACTTTCACAGTTGCATTTTCTTCACGGTAAACAAGGTTCGCCGTACGGGGAAACAATTCCATTTGTCCGTCCCGTACGATTTCGTTTCCCGTTCCGTCCGTTTTTGTGGAAATCATTACCGTACACGCTTGCATTTTCTTACCCTTTCGACAATTTTCGACATTATTATAACAAATATTTTTCAAAAAGTAAATATCTTTTCAAAATATTTTTCAAAAAAATAGCGGCACGAAATTAATCGTTGCCGCGTTTGATGGTTTCTCTTATTAATCTGCCTTCCTTTAATGCGTCGGAAAGCGCCCTTTCTTCGCTGTTTTTCAATGCATCGCGATATACGCTAAGATGTTGGATAAGCCCCTCCAATTCCTCTAACGCGTATGCTCGGTTGCACATATACAGTTCCGTCCAAATTTTCTCGTCCACGCCTGCAATGCGCGTCATATCTTGAAAACTGCCGCCTGTAAATCCGTCGCAACCTTTTACCTGCTCGCTTTTTACGTAGGCGTTGGAAACAATATGCGCGAGTTGGGACGTGAGCGCAATTTTCCGATCGTGTTCTTCGGCGCTGCATTCGACGATTTTCCCAAAGCCCATGGCTTTTGCATAGGTTTTTATCTCGTCTACGTCCTTTTCTTGCGTTGCCGCCGCGTGTACGATAATCAAATTGGCTTTGTTAAATAAATTTGCGCTTGCAGAGCGAATACCCGACGTTTCCTTACCCGCCATCGGATGAATACCGACGTAACGGTAGTTGCGTGATTTGGCATAAACGGCTTTTTCGATGCACTCTTTTACGCCGCAAATATCACTGACAAGCGCACCGTCCTTGAACTGCGTGTTTTCCAAAATCGAAAGTGTAGCCGTAGGCGGAACGGCAATAAAAACGACGTCGTACGCGGATAAATCCTCTGCTTTCGCACGTATATATCCGTTTTTTATGGCATATAAGACGTTATTTTCATCCAAATCCGTACCGTCAACAGCAAAACCTGCTTTGCTGAGCGAGGCGCAAATCGAGCCGCCGATAATTCCTAAACCGATAACCGCTATCTTTTTCATAATATTTCGCTCCAAAGATATTTCCCCATTATTGTAGCACATAAAAAAAGGAAAAGCAATAAAAAAGACGTCGTTTCTTCCGTTTCTATATAATAAAGCGCCTGCGGATTGTTACACCGCAAGCGC
>JAZNXZ010000051.1:0-5269 GCA_045594165.1 Candidatus Scatosoma sp. | reverse complement strand
GCGACAACGGCGACACCGAATTCCATCAATAATTTTTGACAGTATTGGCATAAAATCGGGTATGGCGAAAGTCAAACCCGTATGCCATATATAATAATAGGTAACTACTATGGCAGAAAAGAAAAATTATTACGACGTGCTCGGCGTGGATAAAAAGGCGAGCGCGGACGAAATTAAATCGGCGTATCGAAAGCTGGCAATGAAATACCACCCCGATAGAAATCAAGGCGACGAGGCGGCGGCGGGAAAATTTAAGGAAGTCAACGAGGCGCACGAAACGCTGTCCGATCAGCAAAAACGCGCGGCGTACGATTACGAGCTGGAACACCCCGGCATGGGCGGCTTTGGCGGCGCAGGCGGTTTTGGTGGTTTTGGCGGCGGTGGCTTTGAAGATATTTCGGATATTTTCAGCAGCTTTTTCGGTGGCGGTTTCGGCGGAAGCGCGCGTGCACAGCAACAATCCCGCGTCGGCGAGGATATTCAGCGTGAAATGACGCTGTCCTTTATGGACGCTGCCAAGGGCTGTAAAAAGACCTTTTCGTACAACCGTAACGAGCCGTGTGCGGCTTGCGGAGCGACGGGCGCAAAGGACGGCACGGCGTTTGAAACGTGTGGTAAATGCCAAGGCAAGGGTATTATTCAGCAGGTACAAAACACCATGTTCGGGCGGACGATTCGTCAAGTGGTTTGTCCCGATTGCGGTGGTTTGGGTAAGAAAATCCGTGAAAAATGCCCCGATTGTAAGGGCAAGGGTACGCAGCGCAAGGAAACGACGGTCACGATTGATATTCCTGCAGGCGTGGATACGGGCAGTTACATGAAAAAGCGTGGAATGGGGCAGGCGGTACTCGGCGGTGCGCCCGGCGATTTGATTATTTTGTTCCGCGTTGAGCCGCATAGGATTTTTGTGCGCGACCGTTTTGATTTGCGTGTGGATTTGCCCATTTCGTTTATGACGGCGGCGCTCGGCGGCACGGTGAAAGTGCCTACCATCGACGATACGTTTGATTTTACGATTCCCGAGGGAACACAAAGCGGTACGGTGTTCACGATACGCGGCAAGGGTATCAAATCGGCGCGTAACGGTACGGGCAATTTGGTTTTGCGCGTGCTTGTGGAAGTGCCCTCTAAACTTTCCAAAGACCAGAAAAAGGCGTTGGAAAAATGGGAAGACAACGTCGAGATCAAACAGTACGATAAAATGAAGCGTTATGCGGATAACGTAGAGAGTTTGTACGGGAAAAAACCGTATGATAAATAAAGAAATGAAAAAAGAAAAACACGGCAATTTTGCCGTGTTTTCTCTTTACTATACAAAAAACGGGGCTCTTTGACAAGCTCCGTTTTAATTTTGCCGATATGCCGTGCCGTCGGTTAGTGCGAGCGGTAATCTTTTGGGGAAACGTGTTTGAACGCTTTGAAAGTTTTGATAAAATAGCTAAGATCGTTAAAACCGCAATCGTAGGCGATTTGCGTGACGGAAAGATCGCTGCCCAAAAGTTTTCGCGCGGCGCGTTCGATACGATATGCCATTAAATAATTGATGGGGGTTGTGCCCGTCATATCTTTGAAAAATTTACAAAAATATTTGGGCGAAAAACTTGCCGCCGCCGACATATCTTCCAGCGTAATACAACGGGAAAAATTTTCGCGGATATATTTTAATACCGCTTTCAGTTTCAACACTTTTTTCTCGTCGTGGCGGTAGGAAGTAGGCAGATGGGAAGTGTACAAGCCCTTTTCCCGCAATTCGCCAAGCAATTCTAAAAACGTGCCGATGACTTTGAAAGGCGCGCCGCTCGTTTGGCTGCCGATTTTTTCAAAAGCGGAATTGGTAAGCGCGATGACCGTTTTATCAGTGGGGTGCTCACGCAAAAAGGCGGTATGAGAAAGAAGATGGTCGATAAAGCCGTCGCAATCGGCGTTGCCCGTTTTCAAAAAAGCAAGGTTGAAAACGATACATTCGTACAAACAAGCGTTGGGGGTAGCACCGTGCACCGTTTCGCTATTGATAAAAGCTACTTCGCCGGCATGTAAGACGTGAACGCGGTTGTCCAGCGTAAGTGTCAACGTTCCGTCCAAAACGCGGATGAATTCTAACGCCGTGTGCCAATGAAATGCCATTTCGTATTTGGGATGCAGGGAGTTTACGCGGTACAATTCAAAGGGGAAATCTTCCGTCCCGTGTTGTTTTAATTCGTTATAAATCATATTTTGCAGCAATCCCCCAAAAAATGTGAAAATAATTATACTTTGTTCCTATTATATCACTTGATATAGGAAAAAATCAAGTATATAATTATAGTATAACGATAAAAATTCGGAGGGAAATACATAATGGCAAAATCTAGACTTATCGGGAGCTATCCCGTTATCGGTATCAGACCTACGATCGACGGCAGACGTGGGCCTTTGAAAGTGCGTGAAAGCCTTGAAGTGCAAACTATGAACATGGCAAAACGCGCGGCGGAACTTATCTCGAAAAACGTGTTCTATTCCAATGGCGAACCTGTAAAAGTCGTTATCGCGGACACGACGATTGGTCGTGTTGCCGAGGCGGCGGCTTGTGCGGACAAGTTCAAAAAAGAAGGCGTTGATATCACGCTCACCGTTACCCCTTGCTGGTGCTACGGTAGCGAAACGATGGATATGGACCCCATGACGATTAAGGCAGTTTGGGGCTTTAACGGTACGGAACGTCCCGGCGCAGTTTATCTTGCAGCGGTTTTGGCAGGACATGCTCAGAAAGGTTTGCCTGCGTTCGGTATTTACGGACACGACGTACAGGACCTTGACGATACGACGATTCCTGCGGACGTAGCTGAAAAGATTTTGCGTTTTGCGCGCTGTGCGGTGGCTGTGGCTACTATGCGCGGAAAATCCTATTTGCAAATCGGTTCGATTTGTATGGGTATTGCAGGCTCGATTGTCAATATCGAACTCTTTGAAGAATACCTTGGTATGCGCGTAGAATCGGTGGACGAGGTAGAAATTATCCGCCGTATGACCGAGGGTATCTACGACGAAAAAGAATATCAAAAGGCGTTGGCTTGGGTGAAGGCGAAATGCAACGCAGACTTCGATAAGAACCCGCCCGAATTGCAGCGCACGGCAGAACAGAAAGAAAAGGATTGGGAATTCACGGCGAAGATGGCGTGCATTATCAAGGACCTTTTCAACGGCAACAAGAATTTGCCCGAGGGTTGCGAAGAAGAGGCGGTAGGCCACAACGCAATCGCAGGCGGTTTCCAAGGGCAAAGACAATGGACGGACTTCTATCCCAACTGCGACTTCCCCGAATCGATTTTGAATTCCACGTTCGACTGGAACGGCGCGCGTGAACCGTACATTTTGGCGACGGAAAACGATACGCTGAACAGTATTTGTATGTTGTTCGGTAAGTTGCTTACGGGCAGAGCGCAAATCTTTGCGGACGTTCGTACGTATTGGTCGGGCGACGCAATTAAGCGTGTAACGGGCTATGAAATCGACGGCAAAGCAAAGGAAGCGGACGGCTTTATCCACCTTATCAACTCGGGCGCGGCTTGCGTAGACGCTTGCGGCGAAGTAAAAGACGAAAAGGGCAATGCCGTTATGAAACAATGGTGGAACATGACGGACAAGGATATCGATAGGTGTATGGCGGCGACGACTTGGCCGTATGCAGACCTCGGTTATTTCCGTGGCGGCGGTTATTCGTCCCGTTTCGTAACGCGTGCGGAAATGCCCGTTACCATGATGCGTTTGAACATGGTGAAAGGTCTTGGCCCTGTGATGCAGCTTGCAGAAGGTTGGACGGTTGCTATCCCCGACGAAGTTACCCATAAATTGTGGAAGAGAACGGACTATACGTGGCCTTGTACTTGGTTTGCTCCCCGCGTTACGGGTAAGGGCGCGTTTAAGACGGCGTACGACGTTATGAACAACTGGGGCGCGAACCACGGCGCAATTTCCTACGGTCATATCGGCGCGGATGTTATTACCCTTTGTTCCATGCTCCGTATCCCCGTATGTATGCACAACGTAGACGAAAAGGATATCTATCGTCCTGCGGCTTGGAACGCGTTCGGTATGGACAAAGAAGGGCAGGATTATCGCGCTTGTCAAGCGTACGGCCCTATGTATAAAAATATCAAATAAGATTTACGGTTGAGAAAAGAGCCGCGCAGCAATCGCTGCGCGGCTCTACTTTTTTGCGATTGTGGGGGAACTTTTTGTAATTCTAGCACTCCAAAATGGAGTAACCCAAGACAGAATAGCGTTTTTTTGTTATAATAGGATTATTATAAACAAAGGCAAGTGGAATTATGGAAAGTGTTTTGGACGAATTGTATTATGCGGCTTTAGAAAAGGATAAAAGTCCGTTTGCTTGTCAGGAAGAAGACGTGAACAAAAAAGAGGGACAGGCAAGGGAAAAGCTGAAAAAGCTTTTAACGAAAGAGCAATGGGCGGCGTTTGTCGAATATTTGGATTTGTATGCCGACCGACGGGACGTCGAAATGAAAAATGCCTATCAATGCGGCTTTCGGCAAGGACTTGTTTTGGCGTTGGAAAGCTTTTGCGAAACAAACCGTTGACTTTCGGCGCTTTGCGTGGTATAATACAAATATCGAATACAAAGGGGCTTGACCTTATGAAATACGTTGAATTGACTATCCATACCACGACGGAGGCGAGTGAGATTATCTCCGATATTATGTGGCAATACACCGATTACGGCGTAACTATTTGCGACCGCGCGGATATTATCGCTTTGCAGACCGCAAAAGAGAGTACCTTTTGGGATTATATGGACGACGAGCTGGAAGAAGGGCTTGCCGCGGATAAGCCCTCGGACGTGTTGGTGAAATGCTACGTTGCCGAGGACGTGGCGGCGGAAACCGTCGGCGCAATTTTGCGCGATATCGCAGACGCCAAAGAACGCAGCGGCGGTTTTGTACCGTTTGGGACTTTGGAAGACACCAAACGCACGGTGGACGGCGACGATTGGATTGACGTGTGGAAAAAGCATTTCCGCCCTATACATCTTGGTAAAATTGTGGTCGTACCCGAGTGGATTGCATATGCGCCTGTAGACGGCGAACAGGTGGTTTTGCTTGATTCCAACATGGCGTTTGGGACGGGAGAACACGAAACGACCTCTATGTGCGTGGAACTGATGCAGGAATATATCACGCCGTCGTCCGTCTGTATCGACGTGGGTTGCGGCAGCGGGATTTTGGGGATTTCCGCTATTAAATTGGGTGCGGAAAAGGCGTATCTGACCGAT
>JAZNXZ010000050.1:0-3604 GCA_045594165.1 Candidatus Scatosoma sp. | reverse complement strand
ATTGGGCGAACGACGGATTGCGTTTGTATTTGCCGAATGAAAAGGCAGAGAACGCAACAGAATACGTTTTGCCGATAAAAATCGGGCTTTTGGACGTTGGATATTACGATTATCAGCTGTTGCCTTTATTAAAATGCGTTTTTGAGGGTAAAAAGCGGGTAATTTCGTACAACGCAAAGGAAATCATGCATCGCCTCGACGAATACAATATCGCGCATATAACGGCGTATGACGACGTTTCGATATTAAAATGTATCGCAGAGGGACTTAGCAATTCGGACAGGTTGGACTTTTGTTTGCAATACCATGGCTTAAACGAAAAGAACAAAGCGTACGGATTGTATTATCTGTATCAGCATTACAGCTCGACTTTGCGCCCTGAAGAGGTTAAGTTGTATGAAGAGATTGAGTTGCCGCTCGTCCGCGTTTTGTTTGATATGGAAAAACAGGGTGTTTGCGTGGACGAAAAGGCGTTGTCCGTCTTTTCTGAAAAATACAGCGCAGAAATCTGCGATTTAACGGAAAAAATCTACGAATTGGCAGGCGAACGCTTTAACGTAAACTCGACGCAGCAGCTTGGTAAAATTCTGTTTGAAAAGTTGCGTGTGGGGGCTGGCTCTAAGAAGAGTAAAGACAGTAAAAATTATAAAACCACGGCGGAAGAATTAGAAAAATATGCAGGCGAACATGAAATCGTGCGGCTGTTACTTCGGTATCGTAAGATACAAAAAATTAATTCAACGTACGTAGAGGGTTTTCGCCCTCTGATAAAAAACGGGCGGGTGCATACGACGTATAATCAAAGCAATACGCAAACGGGACGGTTGTCGTCCGCGAATCCGAATTTGCAAAATATACCTATCCGTACGGAAGAGGGCAGAGAACTGCGTAAATTGTTTACAGCAAGTCGAGGAAACGTATTAATTGACGCAGATTATTCGCAAATAGAGTTGCGACTTTTGGCGCATTTTTCGGGCTGCAAAGAGCTGATTGAGGCATATTGCGAGGGAAAGGATATACATTCCATCACCGCGTCCCAGGTGTTTGAAGTGCCGCTGGAAGAGGTAACGTCCGATATGCGACGGAATGCAAAAGCGGTTAATTTCGGGATTATTTACGGTATCAGCGCTTTTGGTTTGGCGAGCGATTTGGGTATTTCTTCCCGCAAAGCACAGGAATATATTACCCGATATTTTGAAAGCTATTCGGACGTGAAAACATACATGGACGAAAACGTGAAAAAGGCTGCAGAAAAAGGGTTTGTAGAAACCTTATTTGGGCGCAGACGCGTCATTAACGAAATGCGTTCGTCTAATTATAACGTACGTTCTTTCGGGGAACGTGCCGCAATGAATATGCCTTTGCAGGGTACAAGTGCGGATATTATCAAAAAAGCCATGATCAACGTGGCGAAAAAATTGCGAGACGGTGGGTATCAAGCGCGCCTTGTACTGCAAGTACACGACGAATTGATTATCGACTGTCCAAAAGAAGAAGTGCCTGACGTTTCTAATATCCTCAAGAGCGAAATGGAAAACGTTGTAAGTCTGCGCGTACCGTTGACGGTGGAAGTAGGCGTTGGCGAAAGTTGGTACGAAACCAAATAAAGATTGTTTCACAAAGCATGTTTCATAAATAATCATCGTGAAACTTATAATGTGAAACAATATTACAAATAGGGGTGTCTATGCAGAAAAAAATAGCGATAACAGGTGGGATCGGTAGCGGAAAATCTTTGGCGGCTGCATACGTTGCCGAGATGGGCTATCCCGTTTTTTCCTGCGATGAAATCAACAGACGACTGTGGCACGACGATAATTACGTTGAAAAGATTAAAAATCTCTTTCCGCAATGCGTACAAAACGGAAAAATTGATAAAAATGTATTAGCTGTTACCGTTTTTTCAAACAGCGTTGAATTGAAGAAGTTAAATGAAATCGCGCATCCGATTATTATGAAACGTCTTCGTGATGCGATGGAAGAGACTGATGCTCAACTCGTCTTTGCAGAAGTGCCTTTGCTGTTTGAAGGGGGATATGAAAATCTTTTTGATGAAATAATTATCATAAGACGTGGTTTAGAAGAGCGTATTGCTGCCGTACAAAAACGGGATAATTTAGACGAGGCTGAAATTAAAAATCGCATTCTTGCGCAATTTGATTATACTAATATAAAAAATCGGATAAAAAATCTTAAAGCACATATTATCGAAAACGAGGGGGATGAGAAAAACTTACAACATAAAATCAACCAGATAATTTCTCAGCTTTTATAACCAATTGTGAAACATAAAACGTGAAACAATATTTAATATAATTTTTAACGACGATTTACCCGTGGCAAATTTTAGGGAAAATTGTCGTTTTTATTTTACATAGTATTATGTGTATGCGACAGATAGGGGATTTTTACAGGATTTTTATTCAATTATTATGCCTGCAATAGGTATTATGTGTGACAAACCTGTTTTATTTTGTCAAACATAATACCTATGTCTAACATACAACTTGCGAAAAATTCATTTTTTTATGTTTTTTTACGATTTTTTTACTCTTTTACCAAAATTTTTTCCAAAATACTCTTGAAAATATCTTAATAATATAGTATAATATATACATACTAAGATATATAGGGCCTTCGCGCCGTATCTTAGAGGAGTAAAAACTTAAATGGAACGGTTTCACACGGATTATCCTTTACATTTATTTCATCACGGAGAAAATTTCCAATCCTATAAATTGATGGGTGCACATCCTGCGACGTTAGATAAAAAAAGGGGATTTGTGTTTCGTGTTTGGGCACCGAGAGCAGTTTCCGTTTCCGTTGTCGGCGACTTTAATTTTTGGGATGAAAATTCTAACGTAATGACAAGAATGGTCGACGGGGAAACGTTTGAGCTTTTTATCCCAAATCTCAAGCAATTCGACGCTTACAAATACTGTATAAAAACGCAAGATGGCAGAAAATTATATAAGGCGGACCCGTATGCTTTTCACGCGGAAACACCCGGCTGTGGTAGCGCAAACGCATCAAAATTATACGACTTAAACGGCTATAAATGGTCGGATAAGACATATTTGGACAAGCAACGACATACAAATATTTACGCTGCCCCGATAAACGTTTACGAAGTAAATTTGCTCTCGTGGAAAAAGCATGCAGACGGCAGTTATTTAACCTATCGGGAACTCGCCAAGGAACTCGTGGAATACGTGGCAAAAATGGGCTATACGCACGTAGAAATCATGCCGATAGCCGAGTATCCATTCGACGGCTCGTGGGGGTATCAGGTTACGGGCTATTACGCCGTAACGTCCCGTTTGGGCACGCCGCACGATTTCATGTATCTTATCGATTGTTTTCACAAGGCGAATATCGGCGTAATTTTAGACTGGGTTCCGGCACATTTTCCTAAGGATGCGTTTGGCTTATACGAATTCGACGGAGCGCCTTTGTACGAATATTCGCAATGGGATCGCAAAGAGCATAAAGGCTGGGGTACACGCAAATTCGACCACGGCAGAAACGAAGTCTTATCCTTTCTGATTTCCAACGCAATTTTCCTTTTTGAATATTACCATATCGACGGTATACGTGTAGACGC
>JAZNXZ010000049.1:0-10875 GCA_045594165.1 Candidatus Scatosoma sp. | reverse complement strand
ATCCCGTTGTAGGCACTTCGTTTGCCTACGACAATACGACGAATATCTTAACCGTTTCGGGAAAATCCGCGCATGGTTCTACCCCCGATAAAGGCGCAAACGCTTTGGAGGCGGCTCTCGCTTTCTTGGGCGGTATTAATCCCGATTGTCAAAAGGCGTATGAAATGCTGTTTGCCGACTGTTTGAGGTTGAAAAAACTGCAAGATGAAAGCGGTCGTTTGGCCATGTCCCCCGACCTTGCAAGATTTGACGGACAAATTTTGACGGTAACGACGGATATCCGTTTCCCCGCAACGTTGCCCCTTGCCGCGGTTACGGATATATTAAACCAAAGCGGTTTTTCCTATGAAATTATCAATTATCAAGCGCCGCTATACAACGACCCTAACGGTAAGTTGTTGACGACGTTGATGGGCGTATATAACGCGGCGACGGGCAAAAACGAAAAGCCGATTGCTATCGGCGGCGGCACGTATGCGCGCGCCCTGAAATGTGGCTGCGCTTTCGGCCCTGAAATGCCAGGCGTAGAATCCACCATCCACCAAGCCAACGAGTACGTCACCTTTGACGCGTTGCGGTTTATGAGCAAGGTATATTATCAAGCAATTAAAGAAATCGTCTTATAATTTTTCGTTGAGATTACAAACAAAAAAGCAGACTTTTCAGTCTGCTTTTTTCTCTTATTCCGCAAAATATGCGGCTAAGCCGCCCATAACCAAACGGCTAAGCTCTTCCGAAAATTCTTTCAGCGGTTTTTTGCTGTCCGAATTGAACCACGAACGGTACGACCAGAACAACCCAGCCAAGACAAACTCGGCAACGACCTGCACCCTGTCCTCGTCCATTTCGTAACTGCGGGCGAACGCCGTTTTGATTTTTTCGTTAAGGAAATCCGACAACTGCTTTATGACGCGGGATTGCGAACGCATGCGCATCAGTTGCGTGTACAGCTCGATATCGTCGGCAATCATTTCGGTAAGCACAGGGAAAAAACGTTGTAAATATTCGCTGCCGCGCTCGTTTTCCAAACGTTTTGTAACCAAATTAAAATCTTCCACCCAATCGTTTTCTAATTCAGCCAAAATATCGTACACGTTGGCATAATAATTGTACACCGTCTTTCTGTCCACGTCCGCGCGTTCGGCTATTTCTTTGATGGAAATCTTTTCAATATCCTTTTCTACCAACAACTGCGCCAAAGCATTTCGTATCGAACGTTGCGTACGCGCCACCCGTCTATCTTTTTTTCTTCCTTCCGTCTTCAATTTTTTCACCGTCTTTTTATTTTTAAGAAATATTTCCCTCGCGTGTGGAATATTCTACATATTATTATAATACTTTTCCGATTTCTTCGCAAGCGTTTTGCCGTCTTTCCAAAAAGTTTCCCAAAAAAAGATATACGATCCGCGCCTTACGCGCGAACCGCATACCTTTTAGTGAGAGAATATGAAAAAAGTTTAGTATAGTCGGATTTTGATACTTCTCCGTAAATTCTCTGAAATTGCGCACGGCGAAAACCTTTCCCGATTTTCTTCCGACATGACCGCGAGAGCACTTACGCTCTTTTTAGGCGTTTCCACCTTTCGTATCTTTTATCTTATTCTTGGTTTGTGATAAATATATGATAGATTTGTGTTAATTGCGTGAAAATATTATTATTTCACAAAAAATGTTCGTTTTTAACGAGGGTAACATTACAGAAAAGAATTATAAATTGCCGTTGCCACGCGCAAACCGTCTACTGCGGAAGACGTAATTCCACCTGCATAGCCAGCGCCTTCGCCGCAAGGATACAGCCCTGCCACCGACAGCGATTGCAGATTTTCGTCGCGTTCGATACGGACGGGGGAGCTGGTACGGCTCTCCACCCCCGTCAATACGGCGTGGGGGTTGGCAAAACCTTTTAAGCGTCTATCCATATCCGTTATTGCGGTTTTTAGCGTCTCAATTACAGGCGCAGGCAATACGGCGCGAAGGTCGGCAAACGCCGTGCCAGCTGCATACGTCGGGCGCACTTCGCCAAACGAGCTGCTCGTCTTGTCCTGTAAAAAATCCCCGACAAGTTGGACGGGCGCGGAATAATTTTCACCGCCGATAAGAAACGCCGCCCGTTCGATTGTGCGTTGAAATTCCACCCCAGCCAAGGGCGAATCGTCGGCAAAATCCGCGCGCGTTACCTGCGCAATCAACGCCGCATTGGCATTTTCGCCGTCACGGGCGTAATTGCTCATACCGTTGGTGACCACACCGCCCTCTTCGCTCGCCGACGGCATAACGTAACCGCCCGGACACATGCAAAAGGTACACGCCGCGCGTTTCGACGCATGCGAAACGAGTTTGTAATCCGCCGCAGGAAGCCGTGCGTAGGCCTTTCCGTATTGCGCCTTGCCGATTTCCGATTGCAAATGTTCGATACGTACCCCTACCGCAAAATCTTTTTGCCGCATCGCTACGCCCCGTCTTAACAGCATTTCAAAGGTGTCCCTTGCGCTGTGACCGATACAGAGTGCCACGGCGGAAACGTCTATCTTCTCACGGATAAAACCGTTGTCTTGCGGCGATTGATCGCGTACCGTCCCCCTATCTTTGGGCTTTTTTATGCAAAGCGTGGCGGACAAAATCCGTCCGTTTTCAATATGGATATCTTCCAACTGCGTGTAAAAATGAAACTGCCCGCCCTGTGCCAAAATATATTCGCGCATGTTTTTGACGACCTGTTTGAGTTTGTCACTGCCCACGTGGGGTTTGGAAAGGTATAAAATTTCTTCGGGCGCACCAAACCGCACGAACGTTTCCAACACCTCGCGATTGAGCGCGCTGTGCGTTTGGGTGTTGAGTTTTCCGTCCGAAAACGTGCCTGCGCCACCCTCCCCAAATTGAATATTCGTCTGCGTATCCAAAAATTTCGTTTCAAAAAAACGTTGGATTATTTGTTCACGTTCTTCCACGGGCGCGCCGCGTTCTATCAGTACGGGCGTGATGCCGTGATCAAGTAACCTAAGGGCGCAAAACAGCCCTGCTGGTCCGCTCCCCACCACCAAAACGGGTTTGGACGGCTGTTTACGTGCAGACAACCGCTCGAAAACGGGCGGTTGTTTTTGTTGTTCTTCTTTGGAACACTCGATCGTATAAATATAACGAATGTTATTTTTGTCACGCGCGTCCAACGACTTTTTCTTAATCGCAAAATAACCGAGCTTTCCGCCCAGCTTTTTCCGCGCGATACCGCGCAACGTTTCTTCGCTGTGCTCAATCGGCAATTTGATATCCGAAAAGGTGCGTAAACCCATACCGTATCCCACCTTTTAACGTTTTTTATCGGCTTTGGCGAGCGCCGCCGCCACCGCGCATGCCGACGAATACGCCCATTGCAGGTTAAAACCGCCGCATTGCCCGTCGACGTCAAGCACTTCGCCGGTAAAATACAGCCCTTTGGCAAAAACGCTCTGCAAATTGTCGTCCGTTTCCGAAAGCGGAACGCCGCCTTTCGTCACCTGCGCATAATCAAACCCCAAACTGCCCGTCACCGTCAAAGGGAACGCTTTGACAAGCGCCGCCGCCTTGTGGATATCCCCTGCTGCGCGGCGTAAAACCGCCCTGCCGATTTGGTTGTTCACAATCCCGAATAACAGTTCCCCGTTATCCAGCGACGGATAGGCGTTGCGCTTTTCCTGCATAGCCGCAAGCAGCTTTTCCTGCGAATATTCGGGTAAAAAATCGATGGTCAGCGTGGTCTTTCCGTCCGCAATGTCTTGCGCGATAAATGCCGAAATGCGAAAAACCGCATCCCCCGACACGCCGTATTCGGTGAAGATAATATCGCCGCGTAATGCATATTCCCCACAAAGGGTTTTTGCCGTCAAGCCGCCGTTCGTTACGCGAATCCCTTTCAGGGTTTTGATATGCGTCGTGTCCGTTTTCAGCTGCACCAAAGACGGGTATAACGGCGTGATCGTATGCCCGAATTTTTTCGCCAAGGCATAGGACGTACCGTCCGTACCGAAATTTTTCGCCGCCTTGCCGCCGACGCTAAGCACTACGTTTTCCGCATGGCAAGTATGTTTTTCGCCCTCCCTTTCGTAGGTAAGCAAAAAGCCGTCCGAGGTTTTTTCCACGTCCGTTACGTGCGCTCCGGTGCGCAATTCAACGCCCTGTTCCGCGGCGTAAAAACGCAAAGCGTCGGTAAGGGCGGACGCCTGTCTGCCTGCAGGGTAAACTCTGCCACGCTCGTCCTCGATTAAAAGCACCCCTCTGCGCGCCCAAAAGGCATAAAAATCCTTGTCGTCGTGTGCGCGCAAAATCGCGGAAATTTTCTTATCCGCCGTCCGCTCCGATGAGAAATATTCCGCCGTCAATGCGGCACGGTTGGTAACGTTTCCCTGTCCGTTGCCCGTGGACGAGAGTTTTTTCCCCACGCGGTCGCCGCGTTCAAAAACCACGGTTTTCGCAAGGGGCGTGCCAGTATTCACATTGTAATCCGCCAACGTACCGGCGAGCATCAATCCCGACGCGCCGCCGCCGATTATGGCAATCTTTATCTTTTCCATAACTTTATTGTACAATATTTCTATGCAAATGTCAATTTTTTCGTATTTATTTACGAATATCCTGAAATTTTTTTGACGTCGGTATTGACTTTTTGCCTTTTTTATATTACAATATTATAACAAAAAACGTAGTTTGTCGGTCTGTTGCGACAAAAAAGGAGATTTTATGAAAGCTTTGTTGTCAGGATTAAAAAAGATTCTTAATCCTATCGTCGACGCGCTCCACATCCGTAGTGCAGCAAGAACAGTCTATCAATATTTATTAAACAATCAATTTATGATGTGGGTTATTATGGCATTTGCCGTATTGCTCGTCGCGGCAATCGTGTTTATCGTCGTGCTCTCGGTAAAAGCGCATAAACGCGCAAAAGCGATACGCGATATTGAAGAACATCCGCAGGTAGAAACCGAAACTCCTGCCCCTCAGCCCACAGAGGAAACCGTTAGCCAAGAAGAACCTGCAGAAGAACCCGTAGAGGAAACGCAGGAAGAAGTTGCAGAAGAAACGCCTGCGGCAGAGTTCGTGGAAAAGCCTGCGGAAGAGCCCGTGGAAGAGCCCGTGGAAGAACCTGTTAAAGAGGTTGCAGTAGCCGCCGAAACGGCAGCGGAAGAACCCGTGGAAGAGAAAAAACAGGTGAAATACCGCGGAAAATGGGTGCTTTTCAAGTTAATCACGCAGCAGGAAAACGAAGAAAACAGCGAAGAAATGTATTTCTTTGAATTGCGTGCGTCGAACGGCGAAAAGCTGCTCGAAAGCCAAGAATACACTTCGCTTGCAGGGGCAAAGAAAGGTATTGAAACGCATATCAGCAATATCAAGAACGGCAATTTCAAGGTTGCGCTCACCAAAAAAGGCACGTATATTTTCAAGTTGATGAATGCAAAAGGCATGTTGCTTTGTACCGGTGAAAATTATACGGCGCGCGCAAGATGTGAAAGCGCGATTGAATCCACGAAACGTTTTGCGGAAACGGCTAGTCTTGACGAAAACGTACAGGAAATTGTCGTGAAAGTGCCTGCAGACGAAGACAACAGCGCGGTTTCCCAGGCGGCGGAAGGCGCTGTCGGGAAATGGGTGATTTCCAAAGCGACGGACGACGTGGGCGAAGTAGCATATTATTTTGAGCTGTTCGCAAACAACGGCGAAAAGCTGCTTTCCTCCGAAGATTACACAACGCAAAGCGGCGCGCTCAGCGGTTTGGAAACGCATAAGAAGAATATTGAAAAAGGCAATTTCCGTATCGTGCCGACCAAGCGCGGCGATTATATCTTTAAGTTGCTCAACGGCAACAACCAACTGCTGTGCCTTGGCGAACATTATAAAACCCGTCGCATGTGTCAAAATGCGGTAGATTCGGTAAAGAGATTTGCGCTCTCGTCCCCTACCGTCAACGACGAAGAATAATCCGTAATCAATTTTGAATAAGCAAAAAACGCGAGTTGCAAAAACTCGCGTTTTTTATTGACGCTTTGGCGTATCTCACGCAAACGGAATTAGTCCGCGCGTCTGCCTCTGAGCCAAAGTACGCCGTTGGTAATGATCGGCGAAAGGATTAACCAAAGTGCCGCCAAGGCGATAATCGAATACGTGATAATCGAACCGACTGCACGAGCGCCCGAAAATACCGTGGATACAAGGTTCAAGTTAAACAAACCGAACAATCCCCAGTTGATTGCGCCGACTATTACCAAAATATAAGCAATAATATTAACGATACGCATACTTTTTTCCCTCCTGAAAGCAGTATGTGCCATGTAAAAAATTTTATTCTCTCGCAAAAAATTACGCCCTACGGCAAACAAATGCCGTAGGGCGTGTTCCGTTGAACGGAAAAAATTATTCGTGATTTGCCGCCATTATTCGCTGCGGAGCGCCACCACGGGATCTTTCTTTGCCGCTGCACGCGCAGGTATTAAACCGCTGATAAGCGTCAGCAGGATACTGATACAGATCATTATAACCGCCGAGCCGAACGGCAACGCAGCCAGCGTTGAAATACCCGTCAGCTTACCAAGCAAGCCGTTGATACCGAACGATAAGAGGTAGGTAATGACAACGCCAATCGTACCCGACGCCAAACCGATAATAAACGTTTCGGCATTGAACAGGTTTTTGATGTCTTTCTTTCTTGCACCAAGCGAACGCAAGACGCCGATTTCGCGCGTTCTTTCCACGACGGATACGTACGTGATGATACCGATCATGACCGAAGATACAATCAAAGATATGGACGTGAACGCCACCAAAACAATGGTAATTGCATTGAGCATCATTTCCACCATGCCCATAAGTAAACCTACCGTATCGGTGTATTTGACTTCGTTACTGTTGTTGATCTCCGTCTTTTGCAGTTTTCCGTCGCTGTCCGTCCATTCGTAAACGTACGGATTTTCCTGCGTGCCTTTCGCACACAAATCATTCCAACCGTCAAGGTAAGTCAGCATATCCTTTTTGGTGTTGAACGATTCGGTATAGAAAGAAATTTTTGTTACTTTATCACTTGCGCCGAGCGCCGCCAAACTGCTCTCCGCTTGGAAACTGCCCGTCACGGGATCTTTATAGGTATGCAAGTTTGCAGCGGGCAACGTCTTTGGATTCTTCTTGATATGTTTTACAATGGCAGAATTAGACGATATCTCTTCCTGTACGTAATCGTTTATTAATTTTTCGGTTACGTTAAGCCCGTCCGAAAGACAACCGAAAGACAAACCGTCTTTTAAGCGCAAAATACCCGTGATTTTGATGGATTTAGAACCTTCCGTATCCGTCGCATATTTATTCCCTAAATATGCGAAAGGCTCTGATACTACGGAAAGAAACGGGTTAAATTCCTCTGTCGTTTCCTCTTCCTGCTCCTCTTCGCCTTCTTCCTTCACTGTGTAAAACGGCGCATATTCCGCGGGAATTTTATCTTTTTTTACATACGTCGCATTGTTATTGAACAGTAAAAATTCGGTGTTAAATACACGGTCGAAATCAATCAAAAACGGCTCTGCGTTTGCGGCTTGAAAGGTTTCCGACGTTGGCGCGGATTGCAAATTTTGTGCCCCCATCTGTATCCCCGGAAATGCCTTAAAGAATTCCTTCGAGCTCATTAAGCCGAGCTGTGCCAACAAAACATCCGTCAAATCGTTGTTTTGACCGACGACAAGTACCGCTTCGTTGGCATTTTGGGGCAAACCAGTCGTGTTGCCGTCGACTTCGTTTACAGCAATTACGTCGTATTGCGACTTAACGTATTCGGCATAGCCCTCCTTTTCAAAATCCATTGTTCCGGGCATCACGTTAACAACGCTACCGAGCATATCTACGTATTCGGCAAGGCTCGCGATTGCCCCAGCCTTGTAGTGCGTCAGCATTTGCGTATACGTCGTCTTAATCTGCGAAATGGACGTATTCATATTGGGAACAGTGGCGTCCGTACCGTTAAACGGGGATTTTACAAACAAATTATGGGTAAGGGTTGCCCCTGTCGAATACATAATTTCTTCGTAATAATCCTTGGGCATATTGCCGACGTAATGTAAGTACGCGTCGCTGATATCGTTTTCAATCATCATGCCTTGCGCCATGTTCGTCAAAAAGGAATTGACGTAAATGTCATTGTCGAGTTCGGATAAATCGGGCATATCTGCCGAACTCGTCATCCCCGACATAATCGCATCCACGTCCACCGTCTTTTTCGACACCGTAACCGGCGAGGATGAAAGCATATCTTCTTGCATTTGCGCTATGTATCCGTTAAAACCGTTGGAAAGCGCCAACACCAAACAAACGCTAATAATACCGATACTGCCGGCGATAGAGGTGATGATCGTCCTGCCCTTTTTCATCAACAGGTTCTTTGCGCTAAGTCCCAAGGACGTCAAAAAGGACATCGAGGAGCGTTCTTTCTTTGCCTTTTTCTTCTTTGCAGGCAGAGCAACCACTTCGGTTTCGTCCGTTTCCGTTTCGGTTGCAATCGTTTCCAAACGCTCGGTTTCTTCCTCTTCAATCGAATAGGGATTGGTATCGTCGATTACCAATCCGTCTTGCAAACGCACGATACGCGAGGAATACTTCTCGGCAAGCTCGGGGTTGTGCGTAACCATGATAACCAAGCGTTCGCCCGCGATCTCTTTAATAAGGTCCATGATTTGGACACTGGTCACCGTGTCGAGCGCACCCGTCGGTTCGTCTGCGAGCAAAATTTCGGGATTATTGACCAATGCGCGCGCAATCGCAACACGTTGCATCTGTCCGCCCGAAAGCTGGTTGGGCTTTTTATACATTTCGCTCTCTAACCCTACTTTCTTGAGCGCATCTTCCGCCCTTTGACGGCGTTCCGTTTTGGATAAGCCTGCAATCGTAAGGGCGATTTCAACGTTGCCTAAAACGTTTTGGTGCGGAATAAGATTATAAGATTGGAAAACGAACCCGATACGGTGGTTTCTGTATACGTCCCAATCGTGGTCTTTGTAATCCTTGGTCGATACGCCGTTGATAATCAGGTCGCCTTCCGTATAATGGTCCAAACCGCCGATTATATTCAGCATCGTCGTTTTACCGCAACCCGACGCGCCCAAAATGGACACGAATTCGTTTTTGCGGAAATTCAAATCGACGCCTTTGAGCGCCTGCACCACAGACCCAGCCGTCTTGTAATCCTTTTTAATGTTTTTTAACTGTAACATTTATGTACCTCTTTGCTGTTCATATTATTTTTCATGAACCGCCTGATTATCGCTTTTTATCCTAAATATCTGATTTATTCTTCTCCACCGTCTTTCGGTATGCAAAACTCCCGTTTTCATAGTGGATTTATATTATAAATCCTGTCTTTGCCTTTTGTCAAGAATTTTGTCATGTGTTTTTGTGATTTTTGCAGAGTTTTTTCAATTTTTCATTTATCTTTCACACGTCTTTTTTTTCATTTTTTCTCTTCTTTTTTCGTATCTTCCTACGGATTTTCCTCGGCGGAAAAAAGTACGCCTTTTTTTGAAATATTTCCCACAAAAGCTTGTCAAAGTGCGAAAAAAGTGCTACAATATTTTCAGTTGCTTTTCGGATTTTTTTAAAAAAGCCAAAAAACGACTGCGCCCCTTATTTTCTAAGCTCGGCTGGGGCGGTTTGGAGAATAAATCTTATGAAAACGTTAACTGAATTTTTACACAGCTCGCTAACAGCTTATCACGCTTGCGACAATTTGAAAACGGCTCTTTCTGAAAACGGATTTGTGCAGTTACACGAAACGGCAGATTGGAACGTGAGCGAGGGCGGTAAATATTATATCGTACGCGGCGGCAGTCTCATTGCGTTCACGATTGATTCTTTGGATGATTTTTCCTATAAAATCGTTACGTCGCATCCCGACTCCCCTGCGCTGAAAATGAAGGAAAACGCCGTGAAAACGGGCGATTTGTATACAACCTTAAACACGGAAACGTACGGCGGCGGGCTTTGGTATACGTTTTTTGACCGTCCGTTAAAAATCGCGGGGCGGGTAATTGTGAAAAACGGTTCTCTGCTGGAAAGTAAAACGGTAACTTCCCCCTTTAACGTGACGATTCCCTCGTTAGCAATTCATCAAAACCGCAACGTGAACGATAATTTTTCCATCAATAAACAGGTGGATTTACAACCCCTTTGTTCCCTTTCAAACGCTGGCGTTACCATGGAAAATTTGTTGCAGAACGTAGCGGGCGAAAACGTCGTTGCACACGATTTGTATCTGGTGAACGCAGACATGCCCTATACCTTTGGGGTAAACGACGAGTTTTTAGCATCTCCCCGTATCGATAATTTGACCAGCGTATACGCCTCTTTGCAAGCCTTTCTTTCCCACGAGGAAAAGAGCGGGATTTGCGTACTTGCCTGCTTGAACACCGAAGAAATCGGCAGTCTTAGCACGCAGGGCGCGGACGGCGATTTTTTGGAAACGACTCTGCGCCGTATTGCGTACGCGTTCCGTTTTGACGATAACGAATTTTATAAGGCTTTGGCGGCGTCCTTCTTGTTGTCCGCTGATAATGCGCACGCAGTACACCCCAACCACCCCGAAACCAACGACATTACCAACAAAGCCGTATTGGGTGGCGGCGTAGTGATTAAGACGCACGCGGGCGGCGCGTATATCACCGACGCTATGTCGTCCGCCATCGTGAAAACGGTGTTTGACGGCGCGAACGTGCCCTATCAGTATTTCTTTAACAACTCCAACCTAAAAAGCGGTTCGACCTTGGCGTGCGCCGCGGTACGACACCTTGGCGTGCAGGGCGCGGATATCGGAATTGCGCAACTTGCTATGCATTCGGCGAGCGAATGCTGCGCCCTTGCCGATTGCGAACA
>JAZNXZ010000048.1:0-2531 GCA_045594165.1 Candidatus Scatosoma sp. | reverse complement strand
TGCCTTGGGGTTTAATTCGTGAATTAACTCGTTGGCAAGTTGCAGGTAAGTCAATGCCTCCACGTGTGTATTCATAGAAAAATATTTTTCGTTGCAATCAAAAGCCGTACCCAAACCGTGGTCGTGATAAATCATGGACGTAACCCCGTCAAAACGGAATCCGTCAAAATGATATTCTTCCATCCAGAATTTCAAATTCGACAATAAGAAATGCAACACTTCGTCCTTGCCGTAGTTAAAACATTTCGTTCCCCAAGCGGGATGGTCGCCCTTTGCGCCCTCGTGGAAAAACTGCCACGTCGTTCCGTCGAACAGGTTGATGCCCTCCGCGGTGTTTTTGACCGCGTGCGAGTGCACGACGTCCAACAAAACCCGTATGCCGAGCTTGTGCGCTTTATTGACCAAATATTTCAAATCCTCGGGTTTGCCAAACCACGACGACGCAGCGTAAAAATTAGAAACCTGATACCCGAAACTCCCATAATAGGGATGTTCCATAATCGCCATCAGTTGGATGGTATTATAGCCGCTTTCCTTGATATGCGGCAGGGTAATATCGGCAAATTCCCGATAGGTGCTGACCTTTCCCTCTTCCTGCGCCATACCCACGTGCGCTTCGTAAATATACAGTTCTTCCTCGCCTTTGAACTTCTTATCCGTCCAGCGGAACGCCTTTCTCTCGTCCACGACTTCCGCGCAAAAAACCAGCGTTTCTTTGTCCTGCACCACCCGTTTTGCATACAGCGGAATCCGTTCCGCGCGCGTGCCGTCGGCGTCCACAATCGTCTTGACTTTGCACCCATCCCAAAGGGCGTTATCGCCGTCTAGTTTTAATTCCCAAACGCCGTTTTCCAGCCTCGTCATGGGATAATCCAACCAACGCCAGTCGTTAAACTCGCCCGTCAAATACAGTTGGTTGGCATGCGGCGCCCACTCGCGGTATACCCAGCCCCCGTCCTCGTGATGAAAGCCGAAATAATGATGCCCGTTGGCAAAATCTTTCCACGTATTTTTGCCCTGCAACAGCCGCTCTTTCGTCTGACGGTACAAATGCATACGGAGTTCAATATCTCCCGAAAAAGGTTTTAATTGCGGATTGTATTCAAAAATTCGATACACGTTTTTCTTCTCCTATCCTTTTATGCAACCAACGGTAACGATTTTATTATAACACGTTTGCAGCACAAAATCAATGCTTGATAAAAAATTTTTATCCCCTTTGCCCGCTTTTCTTATATATCTACTTATACTTGCCTATGCTTACCTGTTCCGTTTTCTATAAAAATGGAAAAAGCGCCTGCTCGGCGCTTTCTTTCCCCTCTACGGTTTATTTACGATTTTGCTTGACACGCTTTGCACGCACCAAAAAATTCCACGCTGTAACCGCTGACGGAAAAACCGCAATCGGTAGAAACCTGCAATCCGCCCTCCGGCATACCTTTCGCCACAACGTCTGCCACACGTCCGCAACACGTGCAGCGCGCATGATAATGGGGCGCAACGTTATAATCGTAACGGACCTCGTTTCCCGCCGCACGCAGTTCTAACGCCCTGCCGTTTTCCGCAAAACCACCCAGTACGCGAAATACCGTCGCGCGCGAAACGCTAGGGTACAACGTATGTACGTATCCGTAGACTTCCGTAGCCGTAGGATGGTCCAACGTCTTTAACGCATCGTAAATTATGGACTTTTGTTTGGTCTGTCTTTCTTGCATACGCGCCTCCTTATTAAGATTGAATACTGATTATAATATAACATAGATGAGAGGTTCTGTCAAGCGGTTTTGCAAAAAAATCTTTCCTTTGCATAAAAAAACCTTATCCAAGTTTTTCCATGGATAAGGTTTTTATGCGTTCAGCGTTAGGGTTGGCACAACGGTTACATAATACCCTTTGCGTTGACAATCGAAATTTCTTCCCCCGTTACGCCGTCCACGTATACAAAATAGTTTTCTTCCCCGTACGAACAAAGGAATTCGTACGCGGCAACCTCGCCGCGTTTGGTATTAACCACCGCAAGTCTGGACGCCTCTACCGTCAACTTGTCATGCAGGCGCGCACGCGCTTCGTCTATACTGATTTTTACGTTCGGCGCGACACGCTTTTTATGGTTTTGGATATATTTGGTCGCGTCCATTGCCGTAACCACACCCCTGCTGCGGCACACTTTTACGTGCACTTCGTCGGGATAATACGCCACGTCGTCATCCTCGTAAACAAAGGTGAAATCGGTCATCGTGCCGTTTTCACGGAAACGCACCACTTCCATATCGTCGTAACCGAGCTTTTCTAAAAATTCCTCCGCGATCCGTTCTGCATTTTGCAAATCAAAGGTATCTGCGTCACAGTCTTCGTAATAATCAAAGCGGAGCAACGCGCCGTCCTTTTGACTGATTTCCGCAAACAATAACGTGCCTTTGCCGTCGTACCCCTCCACGTTATACGCGCTGTATCCGCGCGTTACCGTTTCGCCCACGCATTGATACTGCTGTATATCGTACTCGGAAAAATATTCCTTACAAAGCTGTTCG
>JAZNXZ010000047.1:0-6627 GCA_045594165.1 Candidatus Scatosoma sp. | reverse complement strand
AACCCTAAAAATATATACCAAAACCGCCGAAAATCACGAAAAATTTTCGGTATATCTTTTTTAACTGTAAAACCCCTTGAAATCCTTGTATTTTCAAGGGGTTTACGCTTTCTAAATTCGACGGACAGTACAAATCGCCGTCGGAAGACTATTTGCGATGGAGGCGTGTTATGATTACAATCAAAGAGAGCAGTCATTCTTTCTTTCTCCTGCGTATTTTATCCGTGGCAGGCGAAATTCCGCAGTACTCACTCGATATTATGGGTAGTGAGCAAACGTATAAAAGATTGGTGCATAAGATGTGTGAGGTGCAGGAATATCGGAATGCACGGACGGGGGGAACGGTTGACGGTGAAGGCGCTCATTAAATCGGGGGCAGGCAAATACAAGACCATACGATTACATAAGAAAGCGACAAAATTATTAGAGTGGATTGGGACGGCAGAATATTATGAAAATAATTTCTGCCGTAACGGTTTTCCAAGCGATATAGAGCATAAAAGGCGCAATCATAAAATCGCGGAAGTGCTGATGATACTGTGTCGGGCAGGCATTACGTTTTCTCCGCAAGACCTGCCTTATTTGAATTACGATTATAAAACGCAAACGCTGTTAGATAACGCATATTTTTATCCGTCAAGGGATTTGAAACAATACGAACGTGGCGAACTGAAAAAATTATCGTACACGGCCATTGTGGGCGCGTTGCTTACCAAGGACGAGGGTTTTTGTGTGTATAATTTGCGAGATGAAATGATGAATTGGAGCTTTGGTGGAGAAGTAAAAGTGGAAGTGGATATACGTAGAATTACCAGAATGAATACGGCAAAACATCCTGAAAAGGACAAAACGCCTTGTATTATGTTAGCACGGAATGCAAAAGCGGTGCTGGACACGATTGCGAATTGCAAAACCCGACAATCAAAAAAGGACGCCAACGGGAAATGGAAGAGCATACGTATTCAAACGATAGAAAAAGTGTATTCGTCGCTACATTATTTGCCTTTGGACGGATTCGGCGCAAGGTTGCTTAAAATTATCACACAGCACAACCATATGAAAAGGATATTGCGCGCGGTATATAAAGAAAGTGAAGTCGAAAAAGGGGCAAAAATGTTTGAATACGACGGAATTATCGAAGATACCGTGTATTCTCTTTGCCATTTGGACGGGGATATCCGTCGATTGATTGCTTTTTGTAATGGGTTGGAATTCCATAAAGAGAAAGGCGAGATTCTTTGTTATGAGTTTCAACGGGAATATGTGGAAGAATACGTAAAGGGGAAAAATATCGAAGTGTTTACCGTTCCTTTGGAAGAAGTAGAACGTGTATTGGATTTATCCGTTTGAGTATAAAAAATTTACCAATGCGTTATGCAAAAAAATATTTATGATATAATATTATCAAAGATGCGTTTGACAATCTTATTTTTGATAATATTTTGACCGAAAAATATATGGTTAAAGAAAACGGATACTGGTATATTTACAAATGGTTGATTTTTTGTCTATGATATGCTATAATAAAGGTGCTATGATAAAGACTTCGATACGATTTTTTGACGATATTCCCGTAAAAGCCGTTTGGAACGAAGAAAATTCCAAATGGTACTTTTGCGCAGTCGATATTGCCGAAGCGTTGACGGCCAGCAAAGCGCCGAGAAAATATTGGAATACGTTAAAGAGTAGGAATCCGCAGTTGTCCACAATTTGTAGACAGCTGAAATTGCCTGCGCGCGACGGGAAATCCTATCTCACCGACGTAATCGACGACGACGGTGTAAATACCGTTCTTGCCGTTATTCCAAGCAAGAAATCGGCAGTCTTTCTCAAATGGATGAAGTCGATGGGAACGTCCATTGACGAACAAAGCAAACAAAAGGCGTATTCGCTGTTTGAAGACGGCATAATTAACACGATTGAAGTGGGTACGGTAAAGGGCTTACGACAAATACACGCGTATATTTTCGGCGGTTTGTACGATTTTGCAGGGCAGATAAGAAACGTCAATATTAGCAAGGGCAGATTCACGTTTGCGAACGCTTTGTATTTGGACGAAACGTTGAAAACGATTGAAAAGATGCCCGAAGATACATTCGAACAAATTGTACAAAAATACGTAGAGATGAATATTGCGCACCCTTTCCGTGAGGGGAACGGCAGAACCACCCGTATTTGGCTGGATATGATTTTGAAAAAGAACCTGTCCAAATGCGTAGATTGGAGCAAGATTGACAAGACGGAATATTTAGATGCGATGAAACGCAGTGTAGTGGACGAAAGCGGAATTTTTGCGCTTTTACAAAACGCCTTGACGGATAAGATTGACGATAGAGAAATCTTTATGAAAGGCATTGACTATTCCTACTACTACGAAGAAGAATAAAATGATATAACCGAAAGCAAGTATCTATTGGGCGGTTGCCTGATAGATACTTTTTTGTGTTAATAAATAAAAACATGTAAAAATTTTTAAAAATTTAATAAAATCCCTACTTATGTACAAATATCCCTTTCAAAATCCTAAATTATGTGGTATTATATAATCGTTGAAAGCGCAATCGACAAAAATAATTTTTCAAGGAGCTCTATTATGAGTGAAAAAAGAAATCAACAACTTAATATTGTAGATGAGTTAAAGGGTAAATTGAGCAAGGCTATCAGTAGTTTTATGGCGAACAAAAAAGGTGAATCGTATTCTCAAGCCGATTTTGCAAGGGATGTTGATAAGGCAATGGGGCTTTCGATAAAGTGGTATCAAGATCAAGATGAGCGTATTAAACGAGCTAAAAACGTATCACGTTGGATTCACAAAGACGTATTTCCGAGTATGGAATTATTGATTGGCATTTCTAAAGTATTAGGGGTTTCTGTAAATGAATTGTTTGAAGGTGCTTTTTTAGGAAACTCTAAAACTAAAGAGCTGTCGGACAATTCGAAAAAGATTTTGGAAATGCTTTTAAGCGAATCCAATAATAGTAGCAAGTCTGTTTCGTTGTATTTCCCTTATGCATTCAACGGAGAGTCTTTATGCCCTAGCGAAAGAGTCTTTACTAGAAAGGAAGTGGTGGAAATTTACAAGCGATTAACCACAAAGAAATATCAAATTTCCCGTATGAACGAGTTTTTCCAAGTGTTAGGTGGTAAAGACCGAGCAATACAGGAAAAATATTTTTCCCGTTTTTGCAGTTGCTGTATTCTTGAAAACGAAGAAGATGATATTGAGAGAATTTCTTTTGATAATACGGATGCTTGCTATGAAAGGTTGCAAAAAGTGTGGGAGAAGATAAATTGTAAAGACGTATTTAACGTGCTTTATTTTGAAGAAGCAGAGTTTTCTCATGGCAGTGAAGGGTTTAAAGAGTTCGGATTGTCTGAAATGAAAAAAGACAAGGCTGCATTTTATCAAAATCAAGCAGAAATGAATAAAATTTACGAGCAAACATTTAGGGAATTGCTTGATAAAAAAATAATAGTTCCACAAGAAGATGCTAAATTGTCATTCGAATATGAGAGTGGCGAATTTGCGTTTGAAATGGAAGAAAAAAACGATAAAAAATTCTGTTATTTTTTAGACGTAGATGGTTCTATGAGGGGAGAGTATCAATTGGAAACAATTAAATTTAATTTCTTTGTTAATTTAACGAAACAGGAAATAAAACAATTTTATCAAGAAGAACTTGACAGAACGTTTTCGGAGGATGAATAATGCAAACGGAATACTTGCTTTCGGGGCACGCACAGCAACGATTAAAAGAGCGTTTGAAAGTAAAAAACATTCGTCGAGCGCATCGAGAAGTGGAAATAGCATATACCAAAGGAAAACTAATTAACCGTATGCAAAGCGAAAATAAGGCATATTTTTTATTCAACAACTCGGTATATGTATTCAATGAAACGTTTTGTAATGTTTGTAAACTTGTATTATTGATTACGGTTTATAAGGATATAGATAAGAAGTATCAATCATATATGAAATAATGAAAGGAGAAAAGAATTATGGCAAAAGCACATCCGTTTAATTTTGCTGGAGGAGAGGAACTGTCCCATATGGGCGCAACTTGGTTTGTATCGTATGCATATTATTGTTGTGGAAATGAACAACATACAGCGTGGAAAGGCGTGAAGACGTACTTATCAAGAACGTCAATTTTTAATAGAACGGGCAAGTATCATACTTTTTGGTTGCAACAAGTTTTATTGATGGAAGATTCCAGATTGAATACGAATACGTTGGGAATATCGGCAAGTGAAACAAAAAGAATGGCAAGAACAATTTTAAATAAATAATAGAAATAAGAAATGTTATCCCCGAGCGTTGAGAATGGCGCTTGGGGATAATTTTTAGCTTAAATTTAATGATTTTCTCAAAAAAGGTTCCCGTTTTTGAAATTTTCTTCGTATTTATTTGTGAAAGGGTTTAAAAATCCGATTTTACACTCGTATTTAGTAGTGAAGGGTTGAAAGCCTGAATCAAAAATAAGGAGAGCGGTTATGCAAAACAAGAGCGAACAAACGAAAATTACGGATAGAAAACTGTGGGAATATAGCCAACAGCTTTCTATGCTCGCTACGCTTTTACAAAGGAAGATGATTACGCAAGCGGAGTATGATAAAATCAAAAGACGGTTGATGCGCGATTATAAAATCACGTCGGATATTTTAACTTGACATATTCCCTAATCGTGTGGTATAATAACACTATAAAGGGAATACGGAAAAAGGAGGTGAAAATTCATTATGAAAACAGTAGAAGTTATCAAGGCGACGGCGAATATTATCGACCGTAGCAAGGGCATTGGACAGGGCAGACAGCTTCGCGTTGCGCCCTATTGCAGGGTCAGTACGGACGACGAAGAACAGCTCGACAGCTACCGTTCGCAAATGCAATACTATACCGATATCGTACAAAAGAACCCGAATTGGGCGCTCGTGGACGTGTATGCGGATGAGGCGATTACGGGTACGCAAGTGGACAAGCGTGAAGATTTTCAACGGATGATGCAGGACTGTGTTGCAGGCAGGATTGATATGATTATCACGAAATCCATTTCCCGTTTTGCGAGAAATACGCTAGATACTCTCAAATACGTGCGTATGCTTAAAGAACGCAACATTGCCGTAATGTTCGAAGAAGAAAACATCAATACCCTGACGATGGACGGCGAACTTTTGCTTACCATTTTGAGTTCGGTGGCGCAACAGGAAGTGCAAAACATTTCCGCAAACGTCAAAAAGGGCTTAAAAATGAAGATGCAACGGGGCGAGTTAATCGGTTTTCAAGGCTGTCTTGGCTACGATTACGACAAGACGACCAAAACGATGACCGTCAACGAAGAGGAAGCGAAAATCGTGCGGTACATATTTGAGCGGTACGTGGCAGGCGCAGGCGGACTCATAATCGGTAAAGAACTTCGTGCGCGTGGCTATAAAAGTAAGACTGGCGGTAGGAGTTGGCCCGAATCGACGGTTCTCGGTATTATCAAGAACGAGAAATACAAAGGCGCACTACTTATGGGCAAGACGTTTACCGTTGACCCCATTTCCAAACGACGGCTAGACAATATGGGCGAAGAGGACAAGTTTTATATAGAAAACCACCACGAGCCTATCGTTTCGCCCGAAATTTGGGAACGCGCGCAGGAAATTTTGCACCGCCGCAGTAAACCACGTATCTTGCCCAACGGCAAACGGGAAGTCTATACCCGAAAATATGCGTTTAGCAGTATTATCAAATGCGGATTTTGCGGTAGTTCGCTTTCACGGCGGAGTTGGCATAGCGGAACGCCCCACCAAAAGGCGATGTGGCAATGCGTGACGGCGACGAAAGGTGCGAGAAAGTTTTGTCCCGACAGTAAGGGCGTGGAAGAAACGCAAATCGAGCGCGCGTTCGTGGAATCCTATCACCGATTAAACGCCGATAACGCAAGCGTATTAAACGAGTTCTTGGCGCGCGTGGAAGATTCGCTCACGGGCGACAACGTGGGCAGGGAAATCGAACAGCTCAAACACGAAATTCAGGCGTTGGAAGTGAAAAAGAATAAACTTTTGGATTTGCGCTTGGAAGAAATGATAGAAAAAGACGATTACGAGTTGAAATATTCGGAAATTTCTGCTACAATAAGAAAGTACAATGCGCGTTTAGACGAACTCACCGAATCGGATTTATCGAGAAAGAGTGTGCAAAAGCGTATCGTTGAATTTAGAAAAGTTTTGCAAGAGCATAATACGATGACGAAGTTCGATAGGGCGGTATTTGAAAGCGTTGTGGAAGCGGTGATTATCGGCGGATACAACGAACGGGGCGAAAAAGACCCCACGCAAATTTCCTTCGTGTATAAAATGGGGTATAAAGATAAGCTGGATATCAAGGCGTATAGAAGCCCCAGAAAGGTGCGCGTGGATAGGAAAACGGGAGTGAAGGGGATAACGTCTTCCTTTGATGAAAACGCCCCCGAAATAACGTGTTTTTGCGATTCGCCCGATGCACGTGGAAACGCTTGTACAATTAACCAAAAAATAGAACAGATGAAAAAAATTACCATTACGCTTTGCCTTGTAGGGGGCAAGGCGTAAATTTTTTTCACAATTTTCACAAAGGATAAGAGGAAAATTTTCGTTTCCTAT
>JAZNXZ010000046.1:0-4677 GCA_045594165.1 Candidatus Scatosoma sp. | reverse complement strand
TTTGATTGCTTTCATTGCCGCCGTCATGGGTTTTTCCGAAATAAACTCTTCGGGCTCTGGAATAAAATACTGTTTTTCCAACATAATCGTATCTCCTTTATATTCTCTCTTGTATTATTTTTCTACTCTTTGAGGCGTATCACTACGCGAAATTCTTTGACAATTCGTGCCTGTATAACCCGAAGGAATAGCCATGTTTGCCTCTACGTATTCGGGCACGAGTTCTTTTAATATCTCATACACTTCTACGGCAAACCCGTAACCGTCTTCTTCCTTTACAGATATATCTGCATAGATAAAGCTGCGTGCGAATTTGTTTGTGTCTTCTATGTTTTCAGATGAAAGCAAAAACGAAAAGTGCGTTGATTCCGAATATCTCGCCAAAAATGTTTTGTATTTTGCCGTCTGACACCACAAATTAAATACCTTTATGCGAGAGGATTTCGCGTTATTCTGTGCCTGCTCTAAGAAGAACATCGCCGTATCCAATTCGTTAGACTTTCGCGTTACTGTTTCTCTTTCAGTTTCTGTTTTTATAAGTGCAGCCTGTACATCAGCAAAACCCTCTTTTGCCTTGTCTTCATCCGTCAGGTACTGGTATTTAGAAAGAGTGTAGTTCGTACCGTATACGTCAAACCAAATGGAAGACAATTCCGCCTGCGCGTGATTGTAGTCTACAAGGGCAATCATATAGGGTTCATACGCCCTAGCAACTTCTTCCCCCGCCGCAATAAACGCCTCTATATCAGGGATTGCCTCGTCGATTGCCTCATTTAGCGATTTTGACAGTTCAGTTTCCTTTTCGCTCGTCCAAACTTCTTTCATAGGCAAATATTTGTAAAGAGCTTTTTCGTCATCGGAAAGTCCGTCGGTGTCTTGGCTGCGCAGGAGCATTTCTTCGGCAAACGCATCTTCGTTGAGCAATTTTATCATGTTATCCATGACGTGCTCGCCGTAAGCGCCGTAAACGCCGTATTCGCTACCGCTGGTGTTCAAGCCGCTACCGTCTGCGGACATAGTGGGGTTTTCGGGGTTGACGTAGAAACGGATTTGCGATTCATAATACACTTCTTTAGACGTTTCCGTGCTATTAGATATTTCCGCACTGTCCGTAGGAGATTGTGCACTACACGCACCAAAGCCTAAAGACAATAAAAAACAAGCGATTAGCATTATTGAAAATCTTTTAATCCCTTTTTTCATTATTTTTCTACCTTATTTATAATATAGTCTTTCACGGCAGGCGAAACGTATTCGTCAATCGGCGTGCCGAACCTCAAAGAATTACGCACCATGGACGAACTGACGTGCAACAAATTCTGCCGACAAGGCAGATATACCGCCGTGATTTTATCGTCCAATTTACAGCTTGCGTAAAAGTTCGCGTTTTCAAAATCCAAATCGGTGCCGTTGCGAATCCCACGCACGTATACGTCCGTCTGTTCTTGCGCCATCAATTCCGCCACCGTACCGCTAAAATCCACCACACGCACACGGCTATCCTTGCCAAAGACAAGCGAGAGCATGTCCTTGCGCTCCGCCACCGTAAAACAGGGTACTTTTGCTGGGTTGACCAAAATCGCAACCACCACTTCGTCAAAAATTTTTAAGGTATCGTTTATCAACGCCTCGTGCCCCAACGTCGGGGGATCGAACGTCCCTGCAAATACGCATTTTTTCTTATTTTCGCTCATACTGTTCACCGCTTATTTTCTACGGAAAAACGTGATATACGTCTTACCGTATTTCCGTTCGTCGTACTTTTCCAACCCCTCGATTTCTCCCTCGAAAGGACGGTCACGCTCGTACACCGCCACGCCGTTTTCCGTCAGCAATCCCTTCTGCGCAATTTTTTGGAGTGCCTTTTCGCCATAATCAAAACGGTACGGCGGATCAATAAAAATCATATCAAACTGTCCGCGCACGCTTTCTAAACATACCAAATAATCGGCATTCGACAGTTTCGCCTCATCGCCGTTTACAGGAATTTTTAAGGTCGCCAAATTCTTTTTCAAGACGGATAAACTGTCCTTGGCAAAATCGTTAAAAACGACTTCCTTTGCGCCGCGCGAAAGACTTTCCAAACCCAGCGCGCCGCTGCCGCAAAACAAATCCAACACCCGCGCCCCGTACGTTTTTAAGGACAAAATATTAAACAGCGATTCTTTGGCGCGATCGGACGTAGGGCGTATATCCTGCCCTGCAAAATCCGCCAAAACTCTACTCCTGTATTTTCCGCCGATAATTCTCATCGTCCACTCTCCGCGCGCCGCGTCTTATTTTTTCTTTTTGGGTTTCGTACCAGGCAAACCGCCGTAATTGATTTTCTTCTGTTTTTCTGCTGCTCTTTCCGCTGCTTTATCCGCAATTTGCTGTTCGCGAACTCTCTTGTTTCGACGGGAATACGCACCGCCGATATAACACCCAGCCGTTATCACGATGGGAATAAGCGAAAACGCCAAACACACGAAATAGCTGATATTGCTCCCCGTAGCGTTTGCGTAATAAATGGGCATAACCGACCAACCGGACAACATAATACCCGTCATTTCCGTCGGAGCAATTTTTCCTTCTGCCACACGCGCGTTGATATCTGCCCCTCTGACGCCCCAAACGATTGCAACAATAATCGAGAATACGGATATCAGTGCGCCAACGACAAACCCCTTCCAAACGCGGTATTCCTTCACTTCTTTGTGTTTGGATATTTTATAACCCTCACCGTACATCTGCTCCGTTTTTCTACGAACGTTACCCGAAACCAACATTTCGTATTGCTGACCGCCGCTTGCCCATGAAATCAAGGCATTATACCCGAACGCCGCCAAAAGACAGATTACCGTCCAAACCATCGCCGAATCCTTAAACCGCACATCCAAGTCGTTTACCTTGATTGCCGCCATCATCAAAATACTGCCTGCACAAACGTACATAACAGCGGCAGGCAACGCGTCTTTGATCAACTGCCATAAGTATCCTGCATAAAACTTGAATTTCTGCTTGAATTTAGCCATATAAGTAGCTCTCCCAACCCTAAATTTTCTTAATTGTAAATCTTATTTATCCGTTATTTGTCCGCACGCACACTTGTCCATACGATACGCACGTCCGTAACGATCCCGTCCATGATAACGTCGTATTCTTCCGTCGGCACTTGCCGCAAAATTTGAAAATCAAACCCGTATGCAAGCCGCAACGTTTCCGCGTGCTCCGCCAAATACCGATCGTAATATCCGCCGCCGTAACCGAGCCGATTTCCCTGCTCGTCCACGGCAAGCATCGGAACGATTGCCACGTCCATTTCCCCGTCGTACGACTCGCCCACCGGCTCGCGTACACCAAAAGCGGAAATCGAAAAATCCTCGCCGTATTCTACGGCAACCATCTTTTTACTTTCCACGCGCGGACAGTATACCGTCCAACCGTCGGCAAGCAAACGCTCGATCAGCTTGTCCGTCGGCGCTTCGGACGAAAAGGAAAGATACACGAACGCCCGTTTTTTTACGCCTGCACCCACGTCTTTTGTGCGCAGAGCTTTCATAACGTTATCCGCCAACAAGATTTCCTTGACGTCTCGGTTTTCATTTTCGCCGCGACGAGATTTCATATACGTCCGCAGGCGCTTTTTCGCCTCGATAAGTTCTTCTGCGGTCTTGGGCGATTCTGTTTCTAAAAACCGCAATTTATTCGTTATCATATACCATCTCCGCACGGCGAGTCGCCGCGCATAACACTTCGTAAGGAATCGTACCCGTCGCCTTTGCAACCGCCGCCGCGTCCGTCATAATGGGGATACGTTTTCCGCGCGGTATGCGACCGCTTTGGATACATGCGTCCATACATAAATTGTTCACCTGCGTTTCTGCGCCGCTCAATCCGTTGTCACGCCGTCTTAAAAACCCGTCCGCATAACCGTAGCGGCATACCGTCAACGTCTGCGGCAATTCGCCGTCAAACGGATTTTCGCCGTACCCTGCGCCGCCGTATACGTATTTCCGAGAAGTTGCCGCCGTAGCAAGCACCGTCATACCTTTTTCCAACGCAGGCATTGCCGCTGCGCCATCCGCCACGCCGTCGGGCAAATATCCGTACAAGCCCAACCCGATCCGTACGCCGTCAAAGGCAAATTTTTTGCCGAGCAGCGCGCCGTACGTTGCGGATAAATGCGCTCTCACAGATGGAAAATACCGTTTGCAAATCGCCACCGCTCTTTCAAATTCCGCGCGCTGTCTTTCCGCCGTTTGCAAAGACGTGCCGTAGAGATGAGAATAAATCCCCCCCACCTTTACAAACGGATTCGTTTGCAAACGCTTGCACGTTTTGCCAAGCGCAGACAGCCCCATACCGTATCGGTTCATACCCGTATTGACTTTCAAATGCACATTGACGTACAACCGCCTATTCCTTGAAACCTCGTCAATCAGTTTTGCCGTCGTCAAATCGGCAACGGTGAGCGAAAGCCCGTTCCAGCCGCCGCGCAACACCTCTTCGAGAGTAATCGGCGGCGTCAATACAAGAATTTCTTTACCGCACGCCGCGGCGCGGATTTGTACGCCCTCGTCTATCATTGCCACGGCGAAAGCCTCCGCCACGCCGCTAAGCGCATTGACGACTTCTTCCGCGCCGTGTCCGTAGGCGTTGGCTTTTACCACGCCGCAGAGCGCCGTACCCGTAAGC
>JAZNXZ010000045.1:0-3490 GCA_045594165.1 Candidatus Scatosoma sp. | reverse complement strand
AAAGCTCGTTCACGGTACACCGTGAACGAGCTTTTTTCATGCTCTAAAATGTTACAATAACAATGCGCACGCGCCTAACAAAATTCCCAAAAACGCAAAGTTAAACGCCGAGAACAGCAGGATATATTTTTTTGCGCCGCCGGGGGTATGCGTTGTGTATTCGCGGAAGGTAATCAGGCCCGCCAAAGAGGAAATCACCGTACCGCAGCCGCCGATATTCACACCAAGCAGCAACGCCTTATAATTCCCCGTGAATTGCGAGAGCAAAATTGCCGAGGGCACGTTGCTAATTACTTGGCACGACAGCGTAGACACAAGCAGGGCGTTCTTGTTCATTAAATTGCCGAACACACGTTGCACGCCCGAGATTTGCGCCATGTTTCCCGAAAAGATAAAAAACGCCATAAAGGTCAAAAGTAAGCCGTAATCGACTTTGCCAAGCGCGTTTCTGTCTAAGAAGAGCAAGACAATCGGGATAACGATTAACCCAATCCAAAAAGGAATTACGCGGAATACGATAACAATCGACAGCGCAAACAACACGCCGTAGACCAGCGTTCGCCAAAGGGGCAAGGTGATTTTTTCTTCTTCAATCGTCAGTTCTTCTTTTTTAACAAACAGAAAACAACATACCGTAATCAGCGCTACGGAAATCAAAAACGGCACGAGCATAATCAGCATGAATTCGCCCGTGGGGATTGCAAATTTCGTATACAAATACAAATTTTGCGGGTTGCCGAACGGGGTGAGCATACCGCCCAAATTTGCCGCGATATTCTGCATGATAAAGGTAAACGCCATGTATTTTTTCTTGTCCGTGGACGAGAGTACAAAATAGCCGAGGGGCAAAAAGGTAAGTAGCGCCATATCGTTGGCAATCAGCATTGAACCGATAAAGGTAACGTACGCAAGTGCCAGCACGCAGGCGCGGGCATTTTTGAACGCCCGTACGATTTTTTGCGCTAAAAAGAAGAAAAATCGGATATTTTTCAGGGCGCAAACGACCGCCAAAACGCAAAATAGACAGGTCAGCGTTTTCCAATCGAAATAGCCTAAATACGCCTTATCGGGCGGAACGATAAAAGAGGTGATAAGCGCGGCGCAAAGGGCAATTAACAGCACGGCGTTCTTTTTTACGAACGGCAAAACGCGGCTGTGTAAAAACAAGCCGACGTCAAAATGATGCTGATGGGGATGTGCCGCGTGCGCTCTCATAATTTTTCCTTGGTATGGTCTAAGGTATGGTCTAAGGTTGTTTGGGTGTGGAAAGCACGCTCAAACGGCATTATTATATACCTTTTTGCAAGAAAAAGCTATTATTTTATGTCAAAATTCCGTATTTTTATCTTAGTTTTTAACGATTTTTTTCGTGAATATTGCAAAACGGGAAAGGTCGTGGTATAATGTATGTGTAAAAGGAGGGGTAGTATGCAGGAAATTAAGTTGGGGAAATACCGTCATTTTAAGGGCAACGAATACGAAGTCATTGCCATTGCTAAACACTCTGAAACGTTAGAAGAAATGGTGGTATACCGCGCTTTGTACGGTGAGGGGCAGACGTGGGTGCGCCCTGCCCGTATGTGGGACGAAAAGATTGAAAGGGACGGTAAAACGTATAAAAGATTTACGTTTATCGGATAATGTTTAGGGGGAAAAATTATGTTAGATAAACATTTGACGATACACACTCGACCTTTGGCTGACGAGAGAAATATTGTGTTTTGGGAAAATTACCGCGTAACCGTTTTGGGGACGCGGCTTTTCCGTTTGGAAGGGAGTAAGGATAAAAGATTTCGCGACAAAGCCACCCAAGCGGTGTGGTTTCGGGATATGCCTTTGGTGGAATTTACTTTTACCGACCATGGCAATTACGCCGTAATCGACACGGGTACATGCAGGCTGATTTTGACAAAAGACAGGGGACAGGTATGCGTTGAACGGTTTGGGCGGCGGATTTTGGCAAACAACGAGGGCAACCTTTTGGGGACGTACCGAACGTTGGATAATTGCAACGCTGACGTCTATTGCCGTCGTTGGTTAAACGAAGAACCTAAAAAGATTGCGTTGGGGATGGGTGTGTGTTCCAAAACGGGCGTTGCGGTGTTGGACGATTCCGCCTCGCTGACTTTTGCGGATAACGGCGAAGTTGAAAACGAGATAGCAAACGGCAGGGACGAATATATTTTCGCCTTTGGCGACGATTATCGGGGCGCGGTGCAATCGCTCTATCAAATCACGGGTGCGACGCCGATTGTGCCACGCTACGCTTTGGGAAATTGGTGGAGCAGATACCACGTCTACACCGACGAGGAATACCTGCGCGTGATGAACCGTTTTGAGGAACGCGATATCCCCCTGACGGTGGCGACGGTGGATATGGACTGGCACTATTCCGAAAATATTGAAAAGGAAGTGGGCATCAAAGCGAGCGGCAAGGACGGCAACGCATACGTCGGCGGCAGCGGCTATCCTTTGGGGTGGACGGGATATACTTGGAACGAAAACCTTTTCCCTGATTATCAAAAATTCTTAAAAGAACTGCAAAAAAAGAATTTGAAAATCACGCTGAACTTGCACCCGTCGGACGGCGTGCGTTGGTGGGAGCGCGATTACGGAAAAATGGCAAAGGCGTTGGGCATATCCGAGCCAAACGACACACAAATCAAGTTTGATTTTTCAAACGCAGAATTTATCAATGCGTATTTTGCCGTTTTGCACCGCCCGTACGAAAAGGACGGCGTGGATTTTTGGTGGATGGACTGGCAGCAGCCAAATATTCCTTGGCAGGAGGGGAAAAAAGAGGGGGATACGCAAGATTACGACCCTTTGTGGGCGTTAAATCATTATCATTATTTGGATAATGCCAAGAGGCATAACGCGCCTTTGGTGCTTTCCCGATACGCAGGCGTGGGGTCGCATCGGTATCCTATCGGTTTTTCGGGGGATACGGAGATTTCGTGGGATACTTTGGGATATTTGCCCTATTTTACGGCGACGGCGACCAACGTCGGGTATACGTGGTGGAGTCATGATATCGGCGGACATAATTTCGGGGAAAAGAACAACGAACTGTACGTACGGCATATCCAGTACGGCGTGTTCAGCCCGATTAACCGTCTGCATTGCGCGTGCTACGATACCATGACGAAAGAACCTTGGGAATACGGCGACGGCGCGGGCTTGATTGCTATGGACTTTTTGCGTTTTCGCCACCGCTTGATACCCTATCTGTACACGGCGTCCGTTGTTACGCATGAACAGGGCTTGGCACTTGTCGAGCCGTTGTATTATCGGCATAAACAAAAGGCGGCGTACGCGTATCCGCAGACCTATTACTTTGGCAGCGAGTTGTTGGTTGCGCCTGTGACGGAAAAAGCGAAAAAGGACGGGTATGCGCGCATAAAGACGTGGTTGCCGGAGGGGCGTTGGACGGATATTTTTACGGGCGACGAATACGAAATCGGCAAAGGCGGCAAAAAAATCACTTTGC
>JAZNXZ010000044.1:0-3813 GCA_045594165.1 Candidatus Scatosoma sp. | reverse complement strand
CGCCATACAACATGCACTACCGATTTCCGCCTGACAACCGCACTCCGCCCCCGATATAGAGGCGTTGGTCTTTATCAAGTTCCCTATCAGCCCCGCCGTTGCCAAAGCCCGAACAATCTCCTCGTCCGTATACCCCTCTTTTTCCTGAGAATACACAAGCACCGCAGGCAAAACCCCGCACGCACCACACGTCGGTGCGGTAACAATCGTGCCACCCGAGGCGTATTCTTCACTCACGGCAAACGCATACGAACACACCAAACGATTTTCTCTAAATTCCACGCCCTCGTTTTTCACAACGCCGTCGTAAAGGACTTTTGCGCGACGCTCCACGTCCAAACCGCCGGGCAAAACGCCCGTTTTGCTGACTCCGCGTTTCACCGCCGCCTTCATGGTATTCCATACTTCCATAAGAAAGTCTTTGATATTTTCCCCCTCGCAGGCAAAAACGTAATCACAAAGACGCATACCGTTCTTTTCGCAATACGCACGGATATCAGCCATCGTCGACAAATCGTATACCCTTGCGGATTCCGTATCATTTCTACCTTCCACCTTAATAGCGCCGCCCCCAACGCTATACACGCGAAGTTGTGCAATTTTTATACCGTCTTTATAGGCAATCAAATCCATTGTGTTGGGGTGTGGACAATCCGTTTTAACGTCAAATACCACCGTAGCATTCGGTAAAACGCTCTCAATGACACGCCCCGTGCCATGCCCTTCGCCCGTCTTAGCAAGCGAGCCGTACAACCGTACCGTAAATTCCGTCGCCGTCGGGTTTTCTTGCAAGAACACTTTGCAAGCCCGTTCCGGTCCAATCGTATGCGACGAAGACGGCCCTTTTCCGATTCTATATAACTCTCTTAAACTTTGCATTTTTATCCTCAAATTTTGATTTCCGTTTTTGCCGTGTCGCTCGTAATAAAATCGAACAAGCTTTCCATGCTAATTTGCATCATGCTTTCCATACTCAGTTGCGTATAGAACGCCATGTGCGGCGTTAAAATAACGTTGGGGAATTGCCGTAAATACGCCATATCGCGGTTTCTTAAAATGTCCGCAATACGGTTTTCGTGATAAATACCGTCCTCGCCCTCGAATACGTCCATCGCCAAAGCCCCGATTTTCTTTTCTTCAATACCTTTGATCAGCGCTTTGATATCAAACAACTCGCCACGCGCGGTGTTAATCAAAACCACGCCGTCTTTCATCTTAGCAAGAGAATTTTCGTTCAAAATATGCTTTGTGGAGGGAAGATAGGGGGTATGGTACGTGATGATATCACTTTCCTTATACAAAGTCTCCGCATCCACGTATTCGGCAAGCGCCGCCACGTCCTCTCTGCGGTCGTCCGAACAACACAAAATTCGGCAACCAAAGCCCTGCAATATCTGCATAACTTTATACCCTATTCGACCGCCGCCAAACACGCCGACCGTCATTTTGCCAAGGACTTCCCCTTTCATACCGTCGAGCGAATAATCGTTTACCTGCTGACGCCATAAGGTCTGTTTATATTTTCGCAAACAAAGCAAAATGAGCATAATCGTAAATTCCGCCACCGAATCGGGAGGATAACTGGAATTACACACTTTAATTCCGTTTGCTTTCGCCGCAGCAAGATCAATATGATTATAGCCGATCGTACGCGTGGAAAAATAGCGTATCCCTTTCTGCGCAAGCGCCGAAAGCAACGCCGCATTCGCCTGTACTTTCCCAAGGCTAGACACCCCGTCGCATCCGTCGCAATACTCTAAATTATCAAGGGAAATGGATTCCGTCGTTACCACGTAGTCAAAGCCAAGCTTTTTACTCATTTCCTCCAACATAGCACGCTCCGCATCCCAAATACCGTACACCGCAAATTTCATACCCTTCCTCCGTCTGTATCTTCACACCGTCACACAACCGTGTAAGTTCTTTTTTAGCAATCGTTGCATATACTAATCACAGCACTTGAAATATTATAACATATTTTCAAAAATTTGTAAACGGTCTTTTCATAATTTTTCTTTCGCATTGCAGTTTTTCCCTTTTTTTGTCAAAAAAGATACTTCTTTTTCTTTTTTCAAAAATTCTCACTCTCTTTTTACTCTTTTTTTACAAAATACGACAGAATATTTGACATAATGATAAAAAACTGCTATAATTCTTAAAGAATATAAATGTTATGAGTTTTTCCACACAACAATTATTCCATGTGGAAAAAATAGGTTTATTATGAGTAACGCAAAAAAAATTGCTATTGTAACAGACAGTAATAGCGGTATCACCCCCGAAGTAGCAAAAGAGCTTGGCATTTTTGTCGTTCCTATGCCTTTTTTAATCAACGGTGAACCGTATTTTGAAAATATTAATCTTTCTCAAGAAGAATTTTACGTTTTGCTTGCAAAACAGGCAAATGTTTCTACTTCGCAACCTAGTCCCGGCGACCTTACCGAACTTTGGGATGAGCTTTTGAAAACCCACGACGAATTGTTGCATATCCCTATGTCGTCTGGACTGAGTCAGTCTTGCGCAACCGCAATAAGCTTGTCGCAGGAGTACAACAACCGAGTACACGTGGTTGACAATCACCGTATCTCCGTTACCTTGAAAGAAAGTATCTGCGACGCAATTAAGTTGCGCGATATGGGCAAAACTGCGGCAGAAATCAAGGAATACCTGCAAGCAACGGCTGGAGATTCCTCCATTTATATTGCCGTCGACACCATGAAATACCTCAAAAAAGGTGGCCGCGTAACCCCTGCCGCCGCTATGATCGGCACAATTTTGAAATTGAAACCAATCTTACAAATCCACGGCGAACGTTTGGATAAATATGCCCTTGCGCGCGGCTCGGCAAAAGCCAGAGAAACCTTAAAATCCGCCCTGAAAAACGATTTGGAAACGAAGTTTGCCGAATACGTACAGAATGGGGAAATGACAATCTCGCTTGCTTACACCGATAATAGGGACGAGGCGTTACAATTTGCAGAAGAAATCAAAGCGTTATTCCCCAATATTCCTTTCCGTTTCTGCGATCCGCTTTCGCTTAGCGTTGCTTGTCATATCGGTACGGGCGCACTTGGATTGACCTGCACCAGAATCTTAAGATAATTTCGTTCTATATCCAAAATTATGCACGCAATCGTATGGAATTGCGTGCTTTTTATTTATATTACGTACTATTAAGTACTTATAAGTGCATAAAAAATCTCTGCATTACTGCAGAGATTTTATTTTTATTAGTGCCAACCAGACCATTCGCCTTCTTCAGAAGAGCTATCCGCGGAAGAGCTACTGCTGTCCATTTCAGAGGAACTTTCCGAGTCTTCTACGCTGCTTTCTTCCGAACTAATTTCTTCAGAGGATTCTGCCGAACTTTCTACACTGATTTCTTCGGAAGAATCAATGCTGGATTCGGAAGATACTTGCGAGCTGGAACTGCTTTCTTCAGGCGACGGACTATCACCTTTTCCACAGGCAGCAAATAACGTTGCGCTCATAACAAGACTGAACAATAAAATCAAAAATTTTTTCATAGTAGCCTCCTAAACGGCATATGCCGCATCTTTTTCCTATGCATATTCTATCATATTCCACACTCTTCCGTCAACTATTTTTGCACCAATCTTTTTTGGTAAATCACCCCAACGTTATATCTAAAGCCATCATCAGGACAAAACCCACTGCGGCCGCCAACGTAGCCACGTACGAACCGCGCCCACTTGCACTGACGTATTCCCCCTTCGCCGACGGTAATAATTCGTCTACCACCACAAAAAACATTGCTCCTGCCGAAAATGCCAGCAACCACGGCTGTAAAAA
>JAZNXZ010000043.1:0-2525 GCA_045594165.1 Candidatus Scatosoma sp. | reverse complement strand
CGCCGTTTTCCCGCTACCAACGTCCCCTTGTAATAATCTGTTCATGCGCGTAGGCGCGCGCAAGCTTTCAAAAACGTCGTTGACGGCGTGCTTTTGCCCGTCCGTAAATTCAAAGCCGAACCGCCGCGAAAATTCCTTTACTTCCGACGCCGATACTGTATAATTATGCAAACGAACCTCTTCCTTACCGCCCTTGATTAATTTGAACGCGGAAATCAGCGTAAAATATTCTTCCAAGGCAATCCGCTCGGACGCGTCCTCAATCGCTTTGTGCGAGGTGGGATTGTGAATTTCATAAGACGCCCTATCGAGCGGCGGCACGTCGTATTTTTTCAAAATCTGCCAAGGGATTACGCTCTCTAAATCGGTCTTTTGCAGCGCCTCTTTCGCCGCCGCGCGCACCACCTTTTGCGAGAGTGCGCCTTTGAGCGAATATACGGGAATAATGCCCTTTAATCGGTAGTTTTTATCCAGCGGTTCAAAGGTGGGGTTGACAAGAGAAACCTGCCCCAATTTATTGCTGACGCGCCCGTAAAAAAGATACTCGCCCGCCTTTAATTTCTGGGCAATATACGGCTGATTAAACCAAATTACGGTAAACGGAAAACCGTTTTGCGAACAAAAAGCTTTCACCATTTTTCTGCGATTTCCGTAATTGACGGGCATCACCCTCGTCACCTCGCACGCCACCAAAACCATGTCGTTGTGATAGGCGTTTTTTAAGGACGAACGCTCGGTCAAATCCAAATACGCGCGCGGATAAAAGCGCACCAAATCGGACGCCTCTTCAATCCCCAATTTCTTAAAATCTTTTTCGCGTTTTTCACCGATCGAACGCAACGACGACAGTTTCATTTCTCTTCCTTTTTTCAGCTTTTTTTCCTTACTCTTGCCCAATTAAAACAAAGAAACGGCACAAAAAACCGCTGATTTCTTCCTTGTTTCCTCTTGTAAAAAACAACGGGAAAGACACCGCCGCCTCTCCCGTATTGTTCTACAATTTTATATAATTATACATGTTTTTTTGTATATTATGCAATTATTCCAAGGACATAATATAGTAGTAAACCGATTGCCCGCCGTTGTGGAAATCCACGTCGCACTCGGGATATTTTTCCGCAATCTGTTCGCAAAGCGCCTCAGCCTCTTCCTCTTTCACGTCCTCGCCGTAGTACAGCGTGATAACCTGATGGAAATCTTCTTTCATTCTGCCGATCAGCTTTAACACCGTTTCTTCCAAAGACTGGGATTTTGCCAAAATCTTCTTGTCGTCCAAGCCGATGATGTCCCCTTCTTTAATCGAGAATCCGTTAAGCGACGTATTACGAACGGCATAGGTTACCTGCCCAACTTTCACGTTATCGAGGGCGTGAATCATGTTCGTTTTGTTTTCTTCTGCCGTCGCCTCAGGGTTAAATTCCAAAGCCGCCGCAAAGCCCTGCGGTACGTTTTTGGTAGGAATTACGTGTATCGTTTTGTTTTCTACAAGGTTTTTCGCCTGTTCTGCCGCCAACGTAATATTTTTGTTGTTGGGGAATACAAAAACGTGTTCCGCATTGATTTTCTGCGCGGCGCTTGCGATATCACTCGCGGACGGGTTCATAGTTTGCCCGCCTTCGATAATGCGGTCCACCGACAAATCCTTGAAAATCTCCGAAAGCCCTGCGCCCGTACAAATGGCAAGCATACCCATCTCTTTCTTTTCCGCCTCTAACTTGGCTTTCATCTGACGGTTCTGCTCTAACATGTTTTCGATTTTCGGACGCTCCAATTCGCCAAGTTCCAACGCATACGAAAGCGCTTTGCCAGGCTGGTTGGTATGCACGTGCACCTTAACGAGTTCCAAATCGCCGATACAAATTACGCTGTCGCCGATTGCCATCAACTTTTCACGCAGACGGTCAATCATGGAAAGCGTCGTGCTCTTTTTCAAATTGATGATAAAGAATTCGGTACAGTAAGCGTATTGAATATCCCCGATATCCATCGAAAGAATCGCGGAATTGTCGCCAAAATCGGCTTCTGCCGTTTCATCCACTTCTGCGTAGCTGCTTTCCGCTACTTCTTCGCCCGTGAGCGCGGACAAGAAACCCTTGACGATAACCATCAAACCGACGCCGCCGGAGTCTACAACGCCTGCTTTTTTCAAAACGGGCAACAATTCGGGCGTAAGCGCCAAGGCTCTGTCCCCTTCCTTGATGACGTCTTCTAAAAATTCTTCAATCGTCTTTTTCTTAGACGCAATTTTTACCGCATATTCGCTCATCATACGGATAACGGTAAGAATCGTACCTTCCTTAGGCACGGAAACCGCGCCGTAAGCGACTTTTGTACCGGCTTCCAAAGCCTTTGCAAAGGTCTTGGAAGTCGGGGGCCAAGCGGTCTTAGGAAGACAAGAGAGACTAACAACTCCTTGGCTCACAGAACGACATGGCTACGATCCGACTTCGTACCTTCCTTAGGCACGGAAACCGCGCCGTAAGCGACTTTTGTACCGGCTTCCAAAGCCTTTGCAAAGGTCTTGG
>JAZNXZ010000042.1:0-3760 GCA_045594165.1 Candidatus Scatosoma sp. | reverse complement strand
ATATCTTGCCTGTACCTGCGCCATCGTGTCGCCGCCAATCCGTTTTTGCACGACGTCCGCAAGCACTTGCGCCACCACCGATTCCGCTATTACCTTAAACGCAAAAATCGCGCATACGTCGCTGCGTTCGGACGCCGCCGTAGCCACTTCTTTCGTCGTGAAATCTACCGTCTGCAAGCCTTTCATTAGGGTAGGAATCGGTTTCATTGCAACGCGTATCACGATTTCTTCGCCGTTGGACATGCCACCCTCGATACCGCCTGCGCGGTTGGTGTTGCGATAAAAACCTTTGGTTTCGTCGTAAAAAATTTCGTCGTGAATATCCTTACCGCTCGTTTCCGCAACCGCAAAACCCGCACCGATTTCCACGCCTTTTGCCGCCTGAATACTCATAATCCCCGCCGCGATTTGGCTGTCTAATTTTTCCGCGTACGTCATGACGTTTCCAAAACCGCTCTTCAAGCCGCGTACCCGTATCTCTACGACGCCGCCCGCCGTATCGCCTGCCTTTTTCAGCTCGTCTATCTTCTTTTGAGCAAGCACGCTTGCCCTTTCGTCCAACATGCCGACGGGCGTTGTCTTTTTCAATTCTTCAAAGGTATACTCGCCGTCGTCTTTAATGCCGCAAACTTCACGCACCAAACCGCCGATTTCTACGCCGAGCATTGCCAAATATTGACGATACACTTCACACGCCGCCACACGGATTGCCGTTTCGCGCGCCGAGGCACGCTCTAAGATATTCCGCGCGTCGTTTTGCGCAAATTTTAACATACCCGTAAGGTCGGCATGCCCAGGACGTACCTTGGTGAGTGCCTTTTTCTGCATTGCCGCCTCGTCGCACGCTCCTGCGGACATGGAGGATTTCCAATTTTCGTAATCGCGATTGTAAATACAAAGCGCAACGGGGCTACCCAACGTTTCGCCGTTTCTTACCCCCGTCAAAATCTCTACCGCGTCGCGTTCGATTTTTTGCCGCGCGCCACGGCCGTAACCGCTTTGGCGCAACGCCAAAGCCTCGTTAATTTTTTCTACGTCCAACGCCAAATGCGCAGGCAATCCTTCAATAATTGCCAACAACGCTTTGCCGTGGGATTCTCCTGCCGTCGTTAATTTCATATCTCTTACCTACCTTTCGCGCTTTTACACTCCGCGCGTGGAAAATACGTAGTCCCGTCCGTCGTGGTCAACCGTAACGCGTTGTCCGTTTTGTACACGCCCGAGTAAAATTTCTTCGGATAACCGATCTTCAATGCAGCGTTGAATCACGCGCTTTAACGGTCTTGCACCGTACTGCGGATCGTAGCCTTGCTGCACGAGCGCGGAAAGCGCTCTGTCCGTTACCGTCAAAACAATGCCGCGCTGTTCTTCCAAACGCTTAGCGAGCGACGAAATGATTTTTCCGCCGATCTTCGCGCAATCCGCCTCGGACAAGCGGTGGAATACGATAATATCATCCATACGGTTCAAAAATTCGGGACGGAATTTTTCTTTGAGCGCCTTGGTGATATTCTCTTTCATGCCCTCGTATTGCCGTGCACCGACCGCGTCGCCGCTTCTGCCGTCCGAGCCGAATCCGTACACACCCGTTTTGGCGCTTTCCGCCACCGCCGCGCCCGTATTCGACGTCAAAATAATCACCGCATTCTTAAAGCTGACCGTTCTGCCCTTGCTGTCCGTCAACCGCCCGTCGTCTAAAATCTGCAATAAGAGGTTGAACACGTCGGGGTGCGCCTTTTCGATTTCGTCGAACAAAATCACGCAATAGGGTTTCGTACGCACCTTTTCCGTCAGCTGCCCCGTCTGCAAATCTTCGTACCCCACGTATCCTGGGGGCGCACCGATTAGTTTCGATATCGACTGCTTTTCCATGTATTCGCTCATATCCAAGCGAATCATCTGCTCTTCCGAGCCGAACAACGCCTCCGCAAGCGCCTTGCAAAGGTCGGTTTTGCCCACCCCCGTAGGACCTACGAAGATAAACGAACCGATAGGGCGAGAAGGGTCTTTCAGCCCTGCCCGCGCACGGCGAATCGCCTTGGAAACGGCGCTAACCGCCTCTTCTTGCCCGATAATGCGGCGATGTAAATCCTGTTCCAACCGCATCAGCTTTTCCCCTTCCGCCTGCGAAATTTTCATCAGCGGTATGCGCATACGCGCGGAAACGATTGCCGCAATATGTTCGCTACCGATGGCGAGTCTACCGTCGGGCAAACGTTTGGGAGCGTGCGCTTGCTCCAACGCCTTTACTTTGTCTTCCGTTTGGATTTTTTCACGCAACACTTCCGTCGCACCCGGGTAATCCCCCATGCTTTCCAAACGCTGTCTTTCCATTTCCAAACGAACGACTTCCTTTCTTGCCTCTTCCAACTCCACGCCGCCGTCTGCGACGATACGCACGCGCGCCGCCGCCTCGTCCACAAGGTCAATGGCTTTGTCGGGTAAGAAACGGTCGTTGATATAGCGGGTAGAAAGCTTTACCGCCGCCTCAATCGCCTCGTCCGTAATTGCAATTTCGTGATGTTCTTCATATTTTGCGCGCAAGCCCTTGATGATGGCAATCGTGTCTTTTTCAGACGGTTCTTCCACGTATACGGGCGTGAAACGACGTTCTAACGCGCTGTCCTTTTCAATGTATTTTCGATACTCTTCAATGGTTGTTGCGCCGATAATTTGCAAATCTCCGCGCGCCAACAAGGGTTTGAGAATATTCGCCGCATCCATGTTATTATCAGACGAACCGCCCGCCCCGACTAACGTGTGAATTTCGTCAATGAACAGCACTACGTCCCCGTCGTTTACCACCGTATCGATTAAATTTTTCAGTTTCTCTTCAAAGTCGCCGCGATAGCGCGTCCCCGCCAACATCCCCGGTAAATCTACCGAAAATATCGTCTTATTCAATAGCTGCGGCGGTACGTTTTCGGTAACGATTAACTGCGACAAACCTTCCACGATTGCGCTTTTCCCCACGCCCGGTTCACCCACCAAAACGGGGTTGTTTTTCAAGCGGCGGGAAAGCACCTGCACCACCTTTTCAATTTCCTTTTTACGCCCGATAACGGGGTCCATTTTCCCCCGACGCGCGCGCGCCGTCATGTCCGTACCGCAATCGGGCAATTTCTGTTGCGCACTCTTGGCGGTTTCTTGGGATTTTTCCGTCTTATCTACCATAACCGACGACGGCTTAAAACTTTCCTGCGTACCGCTGCCCGTTCCTGAAAAATCAGGCATTGCCAAAGGGTTTGTCTTGATTTCAGGCTCGTCATAGCGTTCCCCGCGGTTTTTGCGGAATACCATAGCGTTGATAGCCGATTCGGTATTTTGCAACAAGCTTTCAATAAACGCCTTTCTTCTTTCCTTGTCAAAGGGTTCTATCGCCTCGCCGATAAAACGTACGGCGCAACAAGTGGGAACGGATAAAATTTGGTATAACATGTGCGCCGTCCCTGCCAGCATATTGTCTTGCAACGCCGCGTCCACCGCACGGTCGTACATTTTTTTCGTATTCGGCGTCATGCCGTTACCCTGATAGGACGCGTCCACGCCTGCACGGAATTTCGCCTCGTATTTCTCTTTCGTAACCCCAGACGCCGTCAAAATTTTATACGCTTCGCATTCGGGTAAAGCCAAGAACGCCCAAATAAAATGCTCGCTGCCGATAAAATAGGTATCGACAATCTCTGCCGCCGCCATATTGGCAAGCGACATGGCTTTTCTGAAATTTTCCGTCCAGCTTGACAAAGGATGCATACTCGTC
>JAZNXZ010000041.1:0-5384 GCA_045594165.1 Candidatus Scatosoma sp. | reverse complement strand
TTTCCGTTTATCGATATCATGTTTGGCGCGTTGAATTTGGAAGAGCTTGGCAATTTAATTTTACGCAAACGCGCACAGAAGAAAAAAGTAATTGAAATCCGCGAACAGGAAGGGGAAATCGTCGAAATGGACGACGCATACCGCACCAGCTATCCCAACGCTTGGGTAAACATTATGTACGGTTGCAATAATTTCTGTTCCTACTGTATCGTGCCGTACGTGCGCGGCAGAGAACGTTCGAGAAAGCCCGAACATATCCTTGCTGAAGTAAAAAAACTCGTGGCGGAAGGGTACCGTGAAATCACCCTCCTTGGGCAAAACGTCAACTCCTACGGTACCGACCGTGACGTGGGCATGACGTTTGCGCAGTTATTAGACGCGGTTGCCTCAATCGAGGGGAAATTCCGCGTGCGGTTTATGACCAGTCATCCAAAGGACTTTACCGAGGACGTCGTGCGGGTTATGGAAAAGCACCGCAAGATATGTAGACTTGTGCATTTGCCCGTACAATCGGGTTCAAACGCGATTTTACAAGCCATGAATCGCCGTTATACGCGTGAAAAATATTTATCGGAAATTGAAATGCTGAAATCCCGTTTGCCCGAGGCGGAAGTGACGACGGATATTATCGTCGGTTTTCCCGGGGAAACGGAAGAAGATTATCTGCAAACGGAAGATTTGGTAAAGACTGTGGATTACGCGTCGGCGTTTACTTTTGTGTATTCGCCCCGTCAAGGCACGAAAGCGGCGACAATGGAAAACCAAATCCCCGAAGATATCCAAAAGGACCGCATTATGCGGCTCGTGGATCTAGTCAATTCGCTCACGCGCAAAAAGTCGGAAAAGTACGTAGGCAAGACGGTGGAAATTTTGTGCGAAGATTTTGATGAGAAAAAAGGGTTGTATTTAGGTCGCGACGAGTTTGGTCGTATGGGTTATTTCCATAGTGAAAAGAACGTCGTGGGAGAGTTTATTTGGTTAAAAGTAACGCGTGCAAACGGCATTTCACTGTTTGGCGAAATCGTAGAAGAGTAAGGGGAAAATAAAGGCAGGTTGAAGATATGGCACTTTCACAAATGATGCAACATTATCTTTCGGTAAAAGATAAACATAAAGATTGCGTGGTGTTTTACCGTCTTGGGGATTTTTACGAGATGTTTTTTGAAGACGCAGTCAAGGTTTCCAAACTTTTGGATTTAACGTTGACGGGCAGAGATTGCGGCTTGGAAGAACGTGCGCCCATGTGCGGTATTCCTTATCACGCGGCGGACACGTATATTGCAAAGCTCGTTGAGCTTGGCGAAAAAGTGGCGATTTGCGATCAGCTTTCCGATCCTAAAGAGGCTGGTAGGGGGCTGGTGGAACGCGACGTTGTCCGCATTGTTTCGGCAGGTACGCTGATTGAAGACGAAATGCTCGACGAGAGTCGTAACAACTATATCGCTTGCCTTTTCAAGGGAGAAGACGGCGTTGCCGTTGCCTGGACGGACATCACGACGGGCGAGTTTTTGGCGGAAGAATTTATCGGCGAAACAGCGGTGGACGACGCCGTGGGACAGCTTGTCAAAATGTCGGTGGCAGAAATTGTCTGCAACGAAGAAATGCTGATGGCGAGTAAAAACGTAAAGGAAGTAAAGCACAATCTTTTGCCGGCGTTTTCTTGTTACGTGCCTTGGGCGTTTAACGTAAAGCATGCCGAAAAGAACCTGTTAGAGCAGTTCAATACGACGTCGCTTGCGGCGTACGGCGTTGCGGCGAAAGAGAATATTATTGCGGCGGCAGGCGCGCTCGTCGAATATTTGCGCGAAACGCAAAAACATGCTTTGGCGAATATCAATTCGCTTAAGGTTATCAATTTGGACAAGTGTATGACGTTGGATTCGACGGCGGTGCGTAACTTGGAACTTGTCCGCAATAATGCTGAAAACAAGAAATACGGATCGCTTTTGTGGGTGATTGATAAGACTAAGACAGGCATGGGCGCGCGTATGCTCAACCGTATGGTGCTTTCGCCCCTGCGTGATAAACAGGAAATTGAATACCGTCAAGACGGCGTAGAAGAGTTTGTCAATTCGTCCGTGGTGCGCGTGGGTGTAGCGGAAAGTTTACGTGAAATCAAAGACGTGGAGCGTCTTTCGGGTAAAATTTCCAACGGGAACTTGCTGCCGAAAGATTGCGTTGCGTTGGCTGCGTCGTTGTCTATGATTCCGTCCTTAAAATTCCAATTGACGGGGCTTTCGTCAAAGGCGGTTACCGATATTATTGATGGATTGCCTGATATGAAAGAGCTTGCCGATTTGTTGACGGCGGCAATCAATCCCAACCCGCCAGCGCTGATGAAAGACGGTGGGTATATCCGCGACGGATTCCACGCAGAGCTTGACGAATACCGTACTTTACAAAAAAACGGTACGGCGGTGTTGAAAGAAATTGAAGAGAGAGAACGCGACCGTACGGGTATCCGCACGTTAAAGGTTGGAAATAACCGTGTGTTCGGCTATTATATCGAAGTTAGCAATTCTTTTAAGGACAAAGTTCCCGAAGAATATATCCGCCGCCAAACGTTGACCACGGGCGAACGTTATATCACGGAAGAATTGAAAACGTTAGAAGAAAAGATTTTTTCCGCGGGCGAAAAAGCGCTAAAATTAGAAACGCGCATATACAAGCAAATCACGGATATTTTGTTTGAAAATCTTGAAAAACTGCAAAAAATTGCGCAATCCTTGGCATTTCTCGATTGTCTGGTATCGCTTGCAACGGTGGCGAAAGAGCGTCGCTACGTCCGCCCGAAAATGCAGGAGAGCGGCGCGGCTTTGTCGATTGTAGACGGTAGACATCCTGTTGTTGAGGCAATTTCCAAAGAACGTTTTGTGCCAAACGACGCGCTTTTGGATAACGGCGACAACCGTTGCGTTATCATAACCGGACCGAATATGGCGGGTAAAAGTACGTACATGCGTCAGATTGCATTGATTGTCGTTATGGCGCATATCGGTTCGTTCGTGCCAGCAAAAACGGCGGAGATTCCCTTGACCGACCGCGTGTTTACCCGCGTAGGCGCAAGTGATAATTTGATATTCGACCAAAGTACCTTTATGGTGGAAATGACCGAAGTAGCAACCATTTTATTGCATGCAACCAAGGACAGCTTGCTTGTCTTGGATGAAGTCGGTCGTGGAACGAGTACCTACGACGGTTTATCAATTGCTTGGGCGGTTATTGAATTTTTGGTAAACAAAGTGGGAGCAAGAACGTTATTCTCTACCCATTATCACGAATTGACGGAGTTGGAAAATTCTTTGGAAGGCGTTAAAAATTACAAGGTAACTGTCAAGGAAATTGCAGGTTCTATCGTATTTTTGCGTAAGATTGCGCGCGGGGGAGCAAACCGCAGTTTCGGTATCGAAGTGGCGTCCCTCGCGGGTGTTCCGAAAGACGTTACGACGCGCGCGAAAGGTATTTTGCGTTCTTTGGAAAAGAGTGATATTGCTCGTGGTAAGGTGCAAATGGAATTTTCTAATTTGGAAGAGGAAAAGACGGAAAGAGAGCTTAGCGAAATTGAACGGCTGATTGCGGATACCGATATTAACACACTTTCGCCCATGCAGGCATTATTATTGCTCGGCGATTTGAAAGAGAAATTAGAAACGGAGAACTGATATGGCAAAAATTAATATATTGCCCGCAAAAGTTTACAACCGAATAGCCGCAGGCGAGGTGGTTGACCGTCCGTATTCCGTCGTCAAGGAATTGTTGGAAAACGCGATTGACGCAGGTGCGACGGAGGTTACCATTTATATTGAAAAGGGCGGGAAAGAGTTGATTCGCGTCGTTGATAACGGCTGTGGCATTGCGCGTGAAGATTTACAATCGGCGTTTTTGCCGCACGCGACTAGTAAAATATCGAAAGCGGAAGATTTGGAAAATATCCTTACGCTCGGTTTTCGTGGAGAGGCGGTGGCGTCGATTGCGTCCGTTTCACGCATGACGATTACTTCGCAGGTGGAAGGCGCGAAATGTTATCAGCTTTCTTCCAACGGCGGGGAGCTTGGTCAAATTGCCGAATCGGCAGGAGAAAAAGGAACGGACGTTAGGGTAGAGATGCTGTTTTTTAACGCGCCCGTGCGTTTGAAATTCTTAAAATCGGACAAGGCGGAAGAAACGGATATTACGAACTACGTATCGCGGTTTATTCTCAACCGTTCGGATATTGCCTTTACCTATTATTGCGACGGGAAAAAGGTGTTGCAATCGTACGGCAGCGGTCTGGAAGACGCGGTAGTTAGCGTGTACGGCGCGTCGGTGATTCGTAACTGTTTCAAAATTGACGCGGAGCGCCACGGTGTCCGCGTTTGCGGTTATATCGGCAATCAAAACTTTTATAAGGCGAATAAGAGCTATCAAAGTATCTTTTTGAACGGTCGTTATATCATAAATGCGACGATTTCTGCGGCAATCGGCAATGCGTATTCTAGTTATTTAATGAAACGGCAATATCCGTTTTACGTGTTACACGTTACCGTTCCGACGGAGATTGTGGACGTCAACGTGCATCCTAATAAGGCGGACGTTCGTTTTGCGGACAATCAAACTATTTACGGTTGCATTTATCGCATTATTTCTACCGTATTAGACGGACAAACGCAGGCGCTAGAGTATATCGTGGCGGACAGTTTGCCTGCGTTGGAAGAAACTCCTGTTGTAAAGACGGAAAAGACGGAAAAACCCGTACAGACGACGGCGTTTGATTTCTCGCAAATCACCGAAGAAAGCCCTGCGGAAAAAGCGAAAAGAGCGGACGGGATAGAAACGGCGGAAAAGGTTGAAACCGTTGAAAAACCTGCGGCAAAATCTAACCTTGGTTTTGCAACGCTTTCCTACGAGGAGGCGAAAAAAGAAATAGAAAAAACGTTGCCGCATTTTGCGGGGCGGCAATATTCGGGCGACGTGCCGTTTGAAGACGTTTACAAAGGCTTTACCCCTAACGGTAAGATAAAACCGTATATTCCGACTGAGGAAGATTACGGCCCGCCCAGAGAATATAAGCCGAATCGTTACGGTGCTGAAAAATTGCACAAGGACTTTCCCGAGTTGTTCTTTGAACGCAATAGGATGATTGTGGAAGAACCGGGGCGAAAAAAGGACGGCGAGGATGACGCAGACTTTGAGGACGCAAAGATGTCCGCAAATAACGAAGAACGGGATATTTTTGCGGAAAACAAGCGTTATCTTGACGAAATTGATAAGAAAAACAAGCAAAATAAAATCAACGTTTCTTCCTGTGTTTACGCAGGGAAACTGTTCAACACGTATCTTTTATACGAACGCCAAAACGAGGTGTTTATTATTGACCAACACGCCGCGCACGAACGCTTGATTTT
>JAZNXZ010000040.1:0-2258 GCA_045594165.1 Candidatus Scatosoma sp. | reverse complement strand
GATTCGCGCATTATGGTTTTGTTTGTTTTCGTCATATCCCCTTGTGCAGACTCCATCGCGTACGTGTTCGGTCGGTATATGAAAGGGAAATTCCCCAAGAAAATGGCGCCGAATTTGAGCCCGAACAAAACGGTAATCGGCGGTATCGGCGGTCTTGTCGGCGGTATGCTCGGCGCGGTAGCGTTATATTTTATTTACAATGCATGCGTCGGTTCGTACGATAAAATGGCAATTATGCTGCCCACGTATATGCTAATCGGCTTGGCGGCGGCGGTGGCTACGGCGTTCGGCGATTTGGTAGAAAGCAGTATTAAGCGCAAAGTCGGTTTGAAAGACATGGGCAACATTATGCCCGGTCACGGCGGCGCACTCGACCGTTTGGACGGGACGCTGTTTGCAACGGTTGTGGTATACGTAGCCTTCACGGCGATACATCTCATAGCATAGGTCGCAAAAATGATAAAAACGATATCCTTGATCGGTTCGACGGGCTCTATCGGGCGGCAGGTCTGCTCGGTCGTTCGTCGGTATCCCGATAAATTCAAAATAAAAAGTATCGTGGCAAATTCGTCTGCGGAACTGTTTTTACAGCAAGTAAACGAATTTCGCCCCGAATACGCCGCGTTGGCGGATGAAAAAATCGGCAAACAAATTGCCGATAAAATTCCCTCGGGCGTTCAATTTGCCTATGGCGCGCAAGCGGCGTTAGACGCCGTTGCCTACGGCGACGTTGCCTTTGTGGCGGCGACGGGGTTTGCTGGGTTACAGTATTCGTTAAAGGCTGCCGAATTGAAAAAACCGATTGCTCTTGCCAACAAGGAAACGCTCGTTTGCGGTGGCGAACTGGTAATGAAAAAAATCAAAGAGGCAGGCGTTGACCTAATGCCTGTGGACAGTGAACATTCCGCGCTTTGGCAGGCGCTCCATTTCCGTGCGGATGCGCCTTTTAGACGGCTGATTATCACGGCGAGCGGCGGTCCGTTTTACGCCTACACGCCGCAGCAGTTGCAGGCGGTAACGGCAAAGGACGCGCTCAAACACCCCACGTGGCAGATGGGGGCAAAAATTACGATTGACAGCGCGACGTTGCTCAATAAAGGTTTTGAGGTGATCGAGGCGAAATGGCTGTACAACGCGCCCATGGAAAAGATTGACACGGTCGTGCAACCCGAAAGCATTATCCATTCTTTGGTGGAGTTCGACGACGGCGGCGTTTTGGCGCAGATGAGCTATCCGACGATGGAGTTACCCATACAGCTCGCCCTGACCTATCCCGACCGCTTTGATTGCGGATTAAAGCCGCTCGATTTGGTTGCGCTCGGCGCGATACGGTTTTTACCGTTAGAAAGAAAGCATTTCCCGTGTTTTGATTTGGCGTTGACGAGTGCGGAAATGGGGGATAATTATCCCTGCGCGCTCAACGGTGCAGGCGAAATTGCCGTGCACGCTTTCTTAGACGGACGGATAGGTTTTACAAAAATCGCGGACACTATTGAAAGCGCGTTGAAAAAGACGGTGCGCGCAAAGGTCGAAAGCTACGACGTGTTGGTCGAAACGGATAAACGCGCTCGTGCTTTGGCGGAAGAATACATCAGAGGATTATAAGGCATCAAAAAAGGGGAAACGGTATTGAACGTATCTAATCTTTTGGCAAATTTAGGGGCGTTGCGTTCGCTTTGGGGATTACTGCTTGCAATTTTGATTTTGCTTGGCATGATCACGATCCACGAATTCGGACATTACGTCGCAGGTAAAATTCTCGGTTTTAAGATCAACGAATTTTCTATCGGGTTCGGTCCTGCGCTCTTCAAAAAACGCAGTAAAAAAACGGGCGAGATATTCGCTTTGCGCGTGATTCCTTTGGGCGGTTACTGCGCGTTTGACGGAGAGGACGAATTTGAGGAAAACACAAAAAATCCCGACGAAGAACCCTTTGAAGAAATGCGTTCGGAGGGGGACGTATCGCAGGTAAACGAAAAATCGGACGAAACGGATACGCAAAACGAGGAGTATCCGGAGCCGAAAGGCGCAAGGTTTAACGACCAAGCTCCTTGGCGGCGGATTATCGTTTTGATTGCAGGCGCGCTCATGAATTATCTTTTGGCGTTGACGCTGATTATCATCATGTTTGCGAGCTTTGGGCGTCCCGTGTATACGGTGGAAAAGCAAGCGCCGATTGAAGGGGCTAGCCAAGAGGCGTTGGAGGTCTATAACAGCGGCTTGCAAACGGGCGACGTCATTTTGGAAATCAACGGAAA
>JAZNXZ010000039.1:0-9117 GCA_045594165.1 Candidatus Scatosoma sp. | reverse complement strand
TCCACTACGTTGTATTTACTGTCTTTACCGATACCGACGGACTCAATCAAAATACCGCCCGCACCGTCGACCACCAAGGCACAATGCCCAAACCGCCACCAAGACACCACCGTAGACGCACTGACCAAAACATCCCCGTCCCGCAAATGCGTCAACGCCGCAAGACCGCCCGAATCCTCTTGATACATAATCGGACCTTCATAATCTTTCTTCGGCGAAACGTTTTGAAAATAGCTCTCTTGAACCTCTAAAACCGTCTGTCTGCCGTTCTCTTGCGAAAGCGTATCCTCTATGCCTATTTCCGTCAAGCCCGTTTGCGCATACAAAACGGCATAATCTTCCGCCGTCCGCGACGGCTTATCCAACAGCCGTTCTATGTTGATTTTTTCATAATCGGGATACCAAAAATCCCAATGGGTACTCTGATAAACCGTTCCCAAACAAAACACGCCGAACACCGTCAGAAAAAAGAGCAAAACGATAAGCAATACCGCAATACCCTTATGCAATTTTTTACGTCCCGCATGTCCCACTTTTTTCTTTGCATCGCCCCTATACCGTATAATTTCTTGCGCCGAAAATGGTAGAGCCGACACGAATCACGTTGCTCCCCTCCTCCACGCATAATTTATAATCGCCGCTCATGCCCATCGACAGATACTCCACCGCGGCTGACTGCGTTTTTGCCCAGTCGAACAACGCGCGCATCTTTCTTGTCAATCCGCGAAGAAGTTCCTCGTCGTCGCTATCAGGCAGCATTGCCATAAACCCTTTTATGCGCAACCCGTCCACCTTAGAAACGCGCGCAAAAACCTCTTTTGCTCTATCGTACGCATATCCGCCTTTCGTTTCTTCGTTGCCGATATTAATCTGCAACAAAATATCGGACGTGATACCGCGCGCAACCGACTGTTTGGCAAGCACGTCAATCAACTCGTCGCGGTCGCAAGAGTGATACAAATCGATTTTGCCGATTAAATATTTGATTTTATTCGTCTGCAAATGCCCGATAAAATGTCGGGGACAGGGCAAAAGCAGCTCGTTTTTATCCCGAAATTCTTGCGGCTTATTTTCCGCAACCGCATCCACGCCCCCTTCGATTGCAAAATTGATAACCTCTGCGCTTTGCGTTTTCGTTGCGGCAACCAACAACACCTTTTCCCCAAAAGCATTGCCGTTTTTCAACTCCGTTTTGATTGCCTGCACCCGTGCAATAATTTCCGTCTTATCCATAATTTTTGCCCTTTTTTGCGTATTCTAATCAAGTATACTCTTTTTGTTTTATTTTGTCAATCAAGCCACGCAAATTCCCCAAAAAATCCAAGCAAATAAAAAATTTTTTGCAATTATCGATTTTTTTCATTAATTCGATTGATTTTTTCGAAAATATGCGTTATAATTAAGAAAATTGATTAAAATAACAGGGGTTATCAGGTTTTCAAATGAATACAGAAGAATTAAAGACATTTATATTTTTGTCGAAAGTTAAAAATTTCACTTTGGCGGCGGAGCAGTTGTTTATCGCACAGTCCACGGTGACCAACCGTATCAGCGAACTTGAAAAAGAAGTGGGTAAAAAGTTATTTACCCGTGGTTCGAAAACGGTAAAACTCACCGAAGCGGGCGAAATTTTCCTGCGCTATGCAGAACGTATTTTGGAATTGCAGAGCACTTCTATCGAAGAAATGAACGCACTCTCTTCCCACAGCCGTAAATTCTCTATCGGTGCAATCAACGCCACCTACGAGGTCTATGTCAAACCGCTCGTGGACGAATGTTTGAAAGACAACTCGATTACGTCGATTAAGGTGATGCTTGGACACTCGCTCGATTTGATACAGCAGTTACAGGACAATATGCTCGACATGGTATTCTCGGCGATTCCTTTGAAACGGTTAGGATACGCCTGCGACGTGTACGACGTGGATCGCGTGGCGCTCGTTTGCAAAAAAGGCATGAACGAATATGAGGGCGGCGTTACCAAAGAACAGCTTGCCAAGCTCCCCTACCTGATGTGCGACTTTACGCTGAGCGAGGCAGGCGTGTTTATCCGCTCCCTGTTCCCGAAAAATCATATCTTCCGTTTGGACGTGGATAATTCGTCCAAATTGCTCCCCTATCTTGAAAACGGGTTGGGCTATTCTTTCTTGCCCTATAAACTTGTAAAAGACAAGTTGGAAAGCGGCGTTTTGGAAGAAGTTGCCCTCAAAGATTTCACCGCCCCTAACGTAACTACCTATCTCATTTACAGACAGGAATACGACGTAAAACGTTTCTTGGAAAACAAATTCGACGAATAATTTTACATAAATCAACGGCTCGCCTACAAGGGACGAGCCGTTTTTATTTATCCTTTTACCGCTTAAAAGCCCACGCTAAGACGCGCTGAATGTGTTCGTCCCAGTACTCCCAAGTGTGCGCCCCTGCGCATTCTTCGTACGTATAATCGTAGTCGAGTTTTTGCAAATGCTGGCGGAGTTTCACGTTGTCGGCGTACAAGAAATCTTCCGTACCGCAAGCCATAAACAAACGCGGTTTTGTTTCGGCGTCGGTATACTTTGTGGCTAGCGCAAACAAATCCTCTTCGTCAGACAAATAGTTTTCTTTTCCGACAACCCCTTCCAAAAGCCCTTTGAACATATCCGAACGAATATCCGCCACCGACGAAAGCCCTGCTCCGCCGCCAAACGTTTCCTTTTCTTTCAGGGCGATTTTCAACGCGCCGTAGCCACCCATCGAGTTCCCTGCAATAAAACGGTCTTCGCGCTTGTCGGACACGTTGAAAAATTCGCTGATGATGGCAGGCAATTCCTTGGCGATAAAGTCGTAATACCGTTGACCGTTTTGTTGGTTTATGTAAAAACTTCTACCGCCGCAAGGCATAACGACGCAGATGCCGTATTCCGTTGCGTAACGCTCAATCGACGTGCGCCTGTGCCAAATACTTTGGTCGTCGCTAAGCCCGTGCAAAAGGTATAACGTACGGTATTTTTCGGCTTTCGATCCGTTGTCTACACCGATTTCCCCCACAGTATCCCGTTGGGGCATGATGACGCCCACTTCCGTTTGAATACCTAAGGTTCTACTGAATACGTGCAGTTGAATATACGCCATAATAAACTCCTCTTCGCTTACTCTGTTTTTATTATACCGCGCACGGTAGACGTTGTCAAGCGAATGTGGAAAAACGACATATCGAATATTTTCTTTGTTATTTTATAAATTTTGTGTTTTTGGCTTGATTTTTTTGCGCGTTTGCATTATAATCATATAGGTTTACGTTGTAAACCGCAGTTTTTATCAGGGTTGGTACTCGTATGAAACCTTTAGAAAAATTGACGAAAGCGCAATTTGCGTCCTTTTGCTTGATGTCCTTTTGTTCGGGCGTGATGATCGGCGTGGGCGGTACGGCGTTTTTGCTTTCCTGCAATCTCTACGCAACGTGGGGAAAGCTTATCGGCTCCGTTATGTTCTCGCTCGGCATCTTGGCAATCGTAATGTTTGAAATGAAACTCTTTACGGGTTTGATTTCGGACATGCCCGAAATGGGCGCAAAAAACTGGTGGCGATTGCCCGTTTGCTTTATTTGGAATATGATCGGCGTACTCTTTACAGCGGTGCTCGTGCGGTATTCCACCTTGGCGGACAAAGTCGTTCCCGAGGCAGAAAAAATTATGCCGGCAAAATTAGACGCCAACCTTTGGTATATAAAGGCGCTGTCCTCTTCCATTCTTTGCGGCTTTTTGATTACCCTTTCTATCGGCGCGGTAAACTATGCGCCCAGAAAAGGACTGTCCACCACCGTCGGCGTTATGTTCCCGATTATCGTGTTTGCTTTCTGCGGTTTTGATCACTCGGTTGCAAATACCTTGTATTTCTACTTTATCGGATTTTCGGGCAAGGCAGTCGTGTATCTTTTAATTTGCGTACTGGGAAATATCCTCGGCGGCGTTATCCTGCCTATCTTGTCTTTGTTCCGTACTTGGTCGAACAAGCCCGAAACAAATGCAGACAACGAAAAACAAGAATAATCTATCCTAAAAACATGCGGCGCGTCCCTTTCTTGGACGCGCCGCTTTTTTTGTATTTATTTTTACAACGTCAGCTCGTTTTCGCAAGCACCCGTCTTTACGATATCCAAAATATTCTTTACCGTCGTTTCGGCGATATTCGAGAGCGCCTCTTCCGTCAAAAAGGCTTGGTGGGAGGTTACCAAAACGTTGGGCATGGATATCAGCCGCGCCAACACGTCGTCGTCTACGATATGCCCCGAAAAATCCTCAAAGAAGAAATCTCCCTCTTCTTCGTATACGTCCAGACACGCCGCCCCGATTTTGCGGGCTTTTATGCCGTTTAACAGCGCCTCCGCATCCACCAACGCACCGCGCGAAGTATTGAGCAATACCACGCCGCGTTTGCATTTTTCAATCGCTTTTTCGTCTATCATATGATAGCTTTCTTCCGTCAGAGGACAATGGAGCGAAATGACGTCGCTCTTTTCAAACAGCTCGTCCAAAGTCACGTATTTGACGTTTTCGCGCTCAAAATCGGCGGCGGGATATTTATCGTACGCCAAGACGTTCATCCCAAAACCGCGGCAAATATCGACGAATACGCGCCCGATGCGCCCCGTCCCGATTACCCCCACCGTTTTTCCGTACAAATCAAAGCCCGTCAACCCCGAAAGACTGAAATTAAAATCTTTCGTGCGGATATACGCCTTGTGAATACGGCGGATAGACGTCAGCAGCAGCGCAATGGTATGCTCCGCAACGGCGTACGGGGAATAAGCAGGCACGCGCACAATCCGCAATTTTCCGTCCGCTTTTTTGCGGTCTACGTTGTTAAATCCGGCGCAGCGCAACGCAATCAGTTTTACCCCCAAAGCATGTAGACGTTCCACCACGGCGGCGTCGACCGTATCGTTTACGAACACGCAAACGCCGTCAAAACCTTTGGCAAGCTCTACCGTGTCCTCGTTCAATTTCGTTTCGTAATAATGAAACTCTAACCCCTTTTCGCCGCATTTTTCCACAGCTTTTTCAAATGCCTCTTTATCGTACGGCTTGGTGTCGTAAAAAGCAATTTTAATCATTTTATATCACCGTCCTTCTCCGTCAGTATGCGCTATGCGCGCTTTTACAAAAGATATTATAACTTATTTTTGTTCAAATTGCAAGTGTAACGTATTATTTTTATAGGGCACGGTGATTGTCAATACCCCCTTTTGCAGGGGAAAGCCCCGACGGATAGACGGACCATTCGGCAAACACAAAGTAATACTTTCGCTATCCTTATCGTAACGGTATTTTCCCTTTATCCTTTTCGCTTTTTTACCGCTTTCTTTATAATACAAAACATATTCGCCCTTGCCCTTTAATTCCAACTTCAAATCGTCGAACGTATCCAGCAAGTTTTCTTCGCCAAATTGCGCTTGTGTGCAATCGTACACACCTAAATACGGCTTTGCAATATCCGTCAACTCCCCCGTTTTTAACGTGGAAAAGGAAAAAAGCAACGTCGCCGCGCCCACCAATAGGGAACTTCTTATTTTTATCTTTTTCATACCGATAGTTTGTAAATTTTTTTTAATTGTATGCATACGCTTACCGTTTGCGGCTCTTTATCACTTTTTCACTGTTGAAAATAACCCCCACGATAAACCCGATCATCATGACGTATAGCCATAGGAAAAATACGATAATCGTGCTGAGTGCACCGTACAGTTTCGTTAAATTCCCCACTTTCAAATACAGCGAAAAGCCCAGAGCGGCAATCGTCCACAACCCTACCGTTAAACAAGCGCCCGACAAAAATACGCGCATTTTCCTTTTATACGGGCATACGTATACGTTTAACAGCAAGGATAATAAAAATGCTAATATCACCAACAAGACCTGATCGATCAACAGCTCTACGCCGCGCGGCGCCCAGCGCGAGAGCACTATCGAGCCCAACGCGTACACAAAGAGAAATCCCACTGCAAGCACCAAAACGCAAAGGAGCAATATCAATGCGGCAACGCGCGCCCGTATCCCCTGCCTTTTACGGTGAAAATCGTAGATAATTTCGCCGCTTCTGCGCATTTGATAAAATAAATTCGTCGAAGAATACAGCGTGGTTATCAATAGGACGACCGACGCGCCCGTCGTTGCCTCCGCCGCCTCTTTTTGCACGTATTGCAACACGCTTTTGACCGAGGTAAATACGGGCAGAGAAAATAATTTTTCGGTATCTAGCGGCATTTTCCCGATGATGAGCGTCAGCCAAAAGGCAAACGGCATGATCGACATGACCAAAAAAAATACGAGCGTTCCTGCAATCGTCGTATATTTTTTTACGTGTAACAGCTCGTATTTCGCTTTGAGAAAACGGTAGGCTTTTCGAAATCTTTCCATTAATAGCAGTATGCGCCGTATTTTTGCTTTTAGCGCAAATAAAACGGAAAAAGCGACGGAAAAACCGCCGCTTTTTTATCAATGGTATCTCTTTTCTCGTTTAACCGTTACAGCCGCAACCGCTATTCGAGCGTCTGCATCTGTTCGCCCAGCAGGACGAGCAGCCGTCTGTGTTACGGCTCGTCAAATTGTAACCGCAAACACGTACGCAGCCGTAATTGTAGCCCGACGAACCGTTAGACGAACTGTTAGACGTGCTATTTACGCTATCGCTCGTTGCGCTGGCGTTGTTACAACTGTTACAGCCACAGCTATTGCAGCTGTTCCAACCGCTCCAAAGACCCCAGTTTCCACAACCGTTACAGCTATTACAACTGTTGCAGCTGTTCCAACCGTTGCTCACGCGGATATTGCCGTTACAATCGCGGCAGATACACTGATTACACGTATTAAAAAAAGTAAACATACTTCGCTTTTGTCCTTCTCGTGTATTTGAAATCCCCTTTGCGGAAACTTCATACTACAATATATGCGGTTTACAGGTTTTCGGTTACGGGATTTGGACAAAAAAATCCCCCTTTGCTTTTTTGCAAAAGGGAATTTTTATTTAGATAAACTTAACGGGCAACGGGTTTTGCGAGTGCGCCGTTTCGATTACGTTGATAACCATTGCCGCCTGCCAAGGTTTGATAAGCATTTCCGCCCCTTCCGTCAGCACGTAATACAGATTTTCATAAATCGTCGGCGTACCAACGGTGAATGCGTCCCCGTTATATTCACCACTTTCTTCGTGAATATTCAGCTTTTCGCTGCAATATACGGGATTGCCGTTTTCGTCCTGCAAAAACTCTTCAATAACGGGATGGTCGGGATTTTCACCGTCGACGATATATTTCATCTGATAGCTCTTCGGATTGCTCTTCAACGTACCCTTAGAGCCTTGGATTTTCAACGTATAATCGCTAAATGCGTCAATAGAGCTGATTTCAAGGTCAATAAGAGGTTTGTTGGGCGCGGTAAGCAAAATCTTTACGTAGTCCTCTGCGTCGCCGCTCGTGAGCGCGGTATCCAATTTTGAATAAATAACTTTCGAATTTTTGTCAAAATCCAAGAACCCAAGCGCCATACCGATTGGATGCGGGCCGGTATTGTACGCGCTGCCTGCAACTTTCTTTTGCAACGTCTGCCAATCCCAACGGCGTGCAAAACCGTTGAAACGAATGCTGATTTGTTTTACGTCGCCGAGCTTTCCTTCTTTCATCAAATTATACGCATGTACAAAATAGGGTGCAGGCTGCGTGTTGTGGAAAACCGCCAACACGACGTTGTTTTTCTCCGCCGTTTTCATCAGCGTTTCGCACTCAAACTGATTTCTGCCGAAAGGTTTTTCCACCATCACGTTTTTGCCGTGTTCCAAAAGGTCTTTCGTAATAGAATAATGGCAATCGGAGAAAGACGCATTGACCACAAGATCCACGTCAAAATTATACAATTCCTTATAATCGGACAGCGTAATACAGCCGGGATAACGCTTTTCCGCCATAGCGCGACGGCCGGCGTCCGCATCCACCACGTATTTTACGTTGTAATATTTATTGTCGTCCGAGATGTAATATCTACCGTGGATATCACGGCCGCTTCTACCCTGACCAATAACAGCAAGATCGAGTTTTTTTTGCATAGAGTTATCCTCCAAAATAAATATTCTTTAACTGTATAGGCTTAGTATAGCATAGCGTTTTGAAAATGTAAATAAGCATAATTCGCCAATTATATTATCAAAATTAAATATTTTTCATCTCTTACCCCCAATCTTGTTTACAGAATAATAGATTTATGTTAAACTGTGATAAAGGAGAAAGATTATGAATATCCAGACGGAAAAAATCATATATAATCACCGCCACTTGAGCAACCCATGTAATTATCCAAGCTTATCGATGAAACACACGCATAATGCGTACGAGATCATCTTTTTTGAACGGGGCGACGTCAACTACGTAATCGAAGATCGGAAATACGCCTTAAAGAAACATGACCTCGTTTTTACCCGTCCTCTCTTATATCATTATATTGAGACGAAATCCAACTCCGAATATGCACGTTTTAATATTTTGTTCGACGCCTCCGTGGTAGGCGAAGAACTGTTAAAGGCAATCCCCGAAAATCTGGAAATTGTCAGCTGCTTGCCCGAAGACATTATTGCGGATATTTTCAAACGTTTGGATTATTACAGCAACGCTTTGCCCGAAAAGGCTTTTATCGATATCCTCTGCGCATTGACGAAAGAATTATTGTACAACCTTGTTCTGTCGGCAGACAGCGCAAACAATACTTCCTTTACGACCTCCCCTCTTTTGGCTAAAATCTTAGCATTCATAAACGAAAATCTGTTTACCATCAAAGACATCAAAGACGTTTGCGCGCATTTTTTCGTCAGCCAGCAATATTTTTTCCGTTTGTTCCAAACACAACTGAAAATCACACCGCGCAAATACCTGAACGGAAAACGCCTGTTATACGCGCAAAAAATGTTACAGCAAGGGAAAAAGCCCACGGAAGTGTATCTGTTATGCGGTTTCGAATCCTACGTCGGATTTTATAAACAGTACGTAAAAACGTTCGGCTATCCCCCGTCCAAGGAAAATCTTATATAACTCGTCTACTGTACACATAAAAAATAACGCCCTGCAAGACTACTTGCAAGGCGTATTTTTAT